>NZ_NUMC01000134.1:0-25059 GCF_002577655.1 Bacillus sp. AFS040349
GACCATTTCTCGTGCTTGCTACTCTTGGTTTGGTCTTCATCAACCTTATGAACGACACTACCTGCTCTTTCACCCTCTATTTCGTCGTTCACCACACCCACAAACAACACTCCAAAAGCTTGTCCACACCCAGACCTTAAAAAGAAAAGACCACTAGTCTTGACTAGCAGCCTCTCCTCCCCTGTTTGCCAGCTCTTCTTTTGTATAGATGATTTTCATGGGGTTACCGCCGACAAATGCTCCTGCTGGGACATCTTTGTGAACAAGAGTTCCTGCTGAAACAATCGCACCATCCCCGATGATCACACCTGGTAAAATCGTTGAGTTAGCGCCAATTAGTACTTCGCTCCCAATTTCAACATCTCCGAGGCGGTATTCATTAATCAAATATTCATGAGCTAAAATCGTAGTGTTATAGCCGATTACGGTGTTTCGACCAACTGAGATTTTTTCTGGGAACATCACATCAAGCATGACCATAAGGGCGAATGATGTTTGATCGCCAACCTTCATCCGCAAAAAATTGCGGTACAGCCAATTTTTCATTCCTAAAAACGGTGTATACCTCGCAAGCTGAATCACAATAAAGTTTTTAACAACCTTCCAAAACGGCACGGTTTTATATACATGCCATAATGAATTTGCTCCTGTGACAGGATAACGTGTTGTTCTTCTCACCTTATTCCACTCCGACTATTGGTAATAGATCACTCATTGTTTCAAGTAAGTAATCGGGATTGTGGCTGCTAATGTAGTCTCTTCCTTTAATGCTCCACGCAACTCCCGCTGTTTTAGTGCCAGCATTTTTACCTGCCTCTACATCATGGTGATTATCTCCGACCATAATGGCTTCCTCAGGTTTTGATCCTAACTGCTCCAATGCTTTTAGAACAGGCTCTGGATGCGGTTTTGCGTTTTCAACATCATCAAGTGTGACAACTACATCAAAAAACTGATTCAGCTTTGTTAATGTTAAGCCCATATTTACAGTGGCACGAATTTTCGTTGTGACAATACCTAGCTTAAAGCCTTTTTCCTTCAGTGTTTTTACCGTTTCAAAAACGGTCTCATACTCTTTTACAAGAACATCATGTTGTTCATGATTAAATTTGCGGTATACTTTTACCATTTCTTCTACCCTATCAGGATTGATGCTGTTGAATGTATCGTATAAAGTTGGACCAATAAACGGTAACACATCTTCTCTTTTATATTGATCTGGGTAATACGAATGTAATGTGTGGAGAAAGGATTCAATGATTAATTCATTTGTATTGATTAATGTTCCGTCTAGGTCAAATAATAGAGTATTAATTTTCATACGTCGCTTCCTTTCTTCTTGGTGCTGCTTCAAGTTTTCGCCAAATTGCGGCAACTGTTATAGTTAAAATAATGGCTACTGATAAACGAATAGCTAGCAATGGCCAAACTGGGATCCCCAGTGGAATGAAGATTAACGTATCCTCTACAACAGCATGACAGGATACTAGAAAAATAAATGCTAATGTTAAATCTTTATAGCTAACACCATCTTCTTTTACAGCCTGAATCATGACACCTGCTCCATATGCTAAGCCAATTGTAAGGCCTGCCACTAAGGTCATCGATGTGTTTTCTTTCATCCCAAGCATGCGAGTAACAGGGGCCATCCATCTTGTAAATACATTTAATAAACCTAAATCTTTCATATATTGAATCACAATCATTAGCGGAATAACGATAAGTGCTAATTGAACAACACCTAATGCTGCCTTTTGTAAAGCTAACCCGATAATCTCTAGCCATCCATCTGGAGTTACAGCTGTTTGACTAACAAATCCGTACTGAGCCATCTCGCTTCCACCTTGCCAAACAAGGTTAATAATGATAGCTGAACTAAAGGCAAGGCCAAGTCTAACAAGCAAAATAATCCAAAGCTTTAAACCGACCTTTGCCGCAACAGAGGATTCCACTAATAGATTGTGTGAAAACGAAAGCATTGTGGCTAGTATAAATACTTCTTTTACACTTAAATCCAAAGATAAGATCGCACCAATTCCTGCATAAAGATTTAGGAAGTTTCCGATAACCAATGGAATTGCCGCTTCTCCTGAAAGCCCAAAGATCCCCATTAGAGGTGAAATAAGCTGAACAATCCAATCCAGAATTGGCGTATACTGCAGCAAGCTCACAACTAATGTAATTGGAAAAATAACCTTACCCAGTGTCCATGTTGTTTGTAAGCCAGATTGCAGACCGGTTTTAAAGCTTTTTCCCACTTCAACCCTCTCCCTTAATGTTAAGCAAACTTATTGACTCGTATCTAAATATCTTACATTAGAATAGCCTTTTAAACGTCTGAAGATGATAATGCCTACAGCAACTGCAACAAGAACAATTGAGATGACTTGCGCAATTCTTAACGTTTCTGTCAGCATTAAACTGTCAGTTCTTAGTCCTTCAACAAAGAATCTTCCTACTGAATACCAAATCACATAGGTTAAGAAAAGTTCCCCGCGTCTGAAGTTTGCTTTTCTTAGTAGCATTAATCCGATAAATCCAGCGAGATTCCATAATGATTCATATAAGAAAGTTGGATGATAATACTGACCATTAATATACATTTGATTTACTATGAAATCTGGTAAAAACAATCCTTCTAGAAATTCTCTTGTAACGGGACCACCATGTGCTTCTTGGTTCATAAAATTACCCCATCGTCCAATCGCCTGCCCAAGAATAATACTTGGTGCCGCAATATCAGCTAGCTTCCAGAACGAAAGCTTTTTCACTTTTGCAAATACTGCTCCAGTAATAATCGCCGCGATCAACCCACCATGAATCGCGAGACCGCCATTCCAGATTTTTATAATATCGCCCGGGTTTTGAGAATAATAATCCCATTGAAAAATAACATAATAGGCTCTTGCTCCTAAAATGGCAATTGGGATCGCAAACAGAACAAGATCAACAAATGTGTCTTTATGCAGTCCGCGTCGTTCACTTTCTCTTACAGCAATAAGTAAGGCAAGCAATGCGCCCAAGCCGATAATCACACCGTACCAATGTACTTGAATCGGACCTAATTCAATGGCTATCGGGTTAAGTGGCTTAATACTTTCTTCCATTTCTTCAACTCCCTGCATATGTAGTTTCTATGTATATCCATCTTTTGATTACCTTTGACCAACCATCCTTATTTTACTTTTTATCGATCAAGAATACTACCTTATTATTCCAAAACAATAGAACCGGAGCGATGACTCCGATTCCACATGGTTAGTATTCCTTATTCTTCCTCGTTGTCTCCATCTTCAATCACACCGGCAAGCTTATTTGTAAATTGTTCCGCTGCATTCACACCCATTCGTTTTAAACGGTGATTCATCGCAGCTACTTCGATAATAACAGATAAGTTACGTCCAGGACGAACAGGAACCGTTAGCTTTGTTACATCTGAATCAATAATTCTCATTTTATCTTCTTCAAGACCAAGGCGGTCGTATTGTTTATTTTGATCCCATAGTTCTAAGTTAATCACAAGTGTAATACGTTTAAAGCTTCGAACTGCACCAGCACCGAATAGAGTCATTACGTTGATGATTCCTAGTCCTCTAATTTCTAATAAATGTTCAATAAGCTCAGGTGCACTTCCAATAAGCGTATCCTTATCTTCCTGACGAATTTCTACACAATCATCTGCAACAAGACGGTGACCGCGTTTTACAAGCTCAAGAGCAGTTTCACTTTTACCAACACCGCTTTTTCCTATAATCAAAACACCCACACCATAAATATCAACTAACACTCCATGAACAGCAGTTGTTGGGGCAAGTTTTCCTTCAAGAAAGTTTGTCAAATGACTTGATAAACGGGTAGTTTTCATTGATGAACGTAACACAGGAACTCCTTCACGTTCAGAGGCGTCGATCAGCTCCTGAGGAGTCTCCATTTCTCTAGTCACAATAATGGCAGGAGTAATATCTGTACAAAGCTCGTCCATACGATGCTTTTTCTCTTGTGCGGAAAGCTGGTGGAAAAATGATAATTCCGTTTTACCAAGTAATTGAACACGTTCTTTCGGATAATATGTAAAAAAACCAGCCATCTCAATACCAGGACGTGACAAATCACTTGTTGTAATTGGACGATTTATTCCTTCTTCTCCACTAATCACTTCAAAATTAAATTTGTCAATAAGATCCTTTGTGCGAACTTTTGGCACGGTGTGTCCTCCTTTATTAAATAGAAAGAAAATCTTTCTATGTTCATTAATATATGTTTAAATCCTTGCTAGTCTTAAGTTTCTTACACCAAATACTTGTTCATCTGGAAAGAAAGACTTCTTTTTCTATTCTAGCATTAGTATCCTGCTTTCCAAAACTATTTATTAGATAATTAAAAAACTCTCCTACTGGTGAGCCAGCAAGGTGTAGTAGCTACTACTTCAAACTTAATTAACGTATGAAAAAATGGTGCATTTCATCATAAAATGCACCATCATTTATTAACGAACGAATCACACCAAAACGTAACATCGTTCTTACCATTTTCTTTTACTTCATAAAGGGCATTATCAGCTCTTTTAATTAATTCTTCTGATGTTAATTCAACATCATTATAGATTGAGATTCCTATAGATGCTGTAATACGGATTTGATGATGTTCAAATAGTATTGGTTGTTTCAGCTCAACTTGAATTTGAGAAGCAATTTTTTGAACAACTTCCTCATCGCTTGGAATTGAAACAATAATAACAAATTCATCACCACTTAAGCGGCAAACAATATCTTTATTTCTAATGCTATTTTGAATTCTCCTAGAAAATTCAATTAAAATGGCATCACCGCCAGCATGTCCGAACGTATCATTTACTTGCTTAAAAGAATCAATATCAAGGTACATTAGCGCCATTTCCATTGAGCGAACCTTAGACTTTCTCATTTTCATCTTTTAATAATTCATTAAAATAATATCGATTTGGCAGGCCTGTTAAGGAATCATGAAAAGCTAAATTTCTTAATTCTTCTTCATACTTTTTACGTTCGCTAATATCTCTTGACACAATAATCGTTCTCTTTTTATTTTCATCAACTACATAAGAACCCCTTAATTCCATCCATATTAAACAGCCACTTGCGTGTTTATAACGAAGCTCTGTTTCTAGAACTGTATTTGTTTTTTCCAGCTGTTCAACCAAGTTCATAAATGAAAGAATGTCATGTTCAGAAATGAATGCTGAAATATTCTTGTCCAAACATTCTATTGATGAGTACCCTAACAACGGTTCTGAGGAAGGTGAAACATATGTGATTGATTTTTGATCATCAAGAATCATAATTAAATCTGACGTATGATCGGCAATAAATCGATATTTTTCTTCACTTTCCCTTAACTTTCTTTGAGCCTCAATCTGTTTTGTTACGTCCTTATACATTCCAACCGTGCATACTAGCTCCCCATTATGATTATGCACAGGACAATAGGAGGATACAATATCAATCACTTTCCCTTCCTTTGTCACTTGTTGTGCTTCATGATATTTAATGATTTCACCTTTTTTCATTCTTTCTAAAAAGCCTTTTTGCTTCTGGAGTGTTGGAAGAATTGGAGGATGAGGGTTACCAATTAATTCTTCAGTGCTGTAACCAAGAATTTCTTCAAATGCAGGATTCGCTTTTAATAGAGACCCATCCGGAGCAATTAAAAAGATGGCATCATTTGTATTATTCCAAATGATTTCAAGTTCATCAATGGAGGTAATTTCTTTATGATCGGATACGATGTAACGTTTGTTTGAGTTCAACACAATTCCCCCGTAATATATGTAAAAAATAGAACGTTAGTTTTTATACAGTTAATTATAATAAAAAATATCAAGAATAGGAAAGTTATAACATGTTAAATTTTAACTTTTTTTAATTATCCCGCTACTCTAGCCTATCAAAAAGTCTATATACATAGTGAAAGAATAAATGAAATTGGAGGTTTTAGCATGAAAATCATGATCGATGCTGGACATGGCTATAGCACCCCTGGTAGACAAACCGTTGATGGTATGAAGGAATATGAGTTTAATCGAGCCGTTGCCATTGAAATGAAAAAAATATTAACAAGTTACGAAGGTGTTATCATTTACTTTTCACACTCAGACGAAAAAGATGTCCCTCTCAACGAAAGAACAACAAAGGCAAATCAAGCAAAGGTTGATCTATTTGTCTCCATTCATGCAAATGCACATGGCAATGGAAAGGAATGGACTTCTGCAGAAGGAATTGAAACATTTATATATACCTCCAGACCAAAAACTGCCCTTGGATTGGCATCAAAAGTACAAGCAGCATTAGTTCACCGTACCTGTCGGAAAAATCGAGGAGTGAAATTAGCACGCTTTCATGTTTTAAAAGCCACAAAAATGACAGCCATTCTTTGTGAATGTGGGTTTATGACAAACAAAACAGAGGCAAAGCTGTTGCGGACTGCTGAATACCAAAAAACATGTGCCGAGGCAATTGTTGAGGGAATTGAATTATTTTATAAGCTTAGTAAGCAAACAAAAGAGTGATGAGATCAACCTCATCACTCTTTTTGATATGCCACCTTTTCACCTGCTAGATGTTTATAAATATTCACTTCAAAATACGTAGTTGAAATCATCTTCTTTGTTCTCTTCACATTAATGTCCATTGTAAACTGTTCTTTATCTGGATATTTCTTTGGATCATAATAGTGATACTGATTCAAATAAGGAGAATAGGTCCCAACATCAATTGAGTTTGTTTCTTCATCAATATGAAGCAAGCGTAAAAACCCATTTCCTCCTTCTCCACCTTTTTGATAATCCGCAAGAATTTGATATACCTTCCGATCAACATCTCCATCTTGATCATCATCGAGCTCATCGACCTTTAGCTGACTGCTATGATAATGACCACATAGAACAGCAACAACATTTTCATTTGGAACAACCACTTTTTTAAACAATTCATTTCCTTGACGACTTCGTTTTCCGTTCTTTTTTAAATACTCGTGAAACGAGAGAATCGCTGTTCGATCAGCATGTCGCTGAAGAACCTTATTCATCCATTTTATTTCTTCTTCCCCGATATCCCAGCCCATATAAACAAAGATATAATCCTTTCCATTTGCAGAAATCAAGTCATAATGACCTCGATTATCATCATAAGAGCCACCATAATAGGATTTATGTTTAAAACGATGTTCCCCAAAATACTGCTTATATTTTTTGAAATCGTCTCCTTCGTCATGATTGCCCGGGAGAACTCCATAAGGAATCTTCGCAACATCTAATGTATTCATATAGGCACTTGCTCGTTGCCATTGCTTTTCATCATGAGCTTTATTGACAATGTCACCGGTATGAAACACATAACGAATATTCATAACATCTTTGTTTTGAGCAATCCATTCTGTAATGCTTTTAAAAATGGCGGGATAATCCTGTGCATAATATTGAGTATCTGTCATCCAAACAAACGAATAATCATAGCTTTTTCCATGTTTCGGAAGCTGGTCCTGAACAATCACACTAATTTTACGGTCTTGCACGTATTCATCTGCTTTTATCGTTCCATTTAAAGCAAATTCCTCATCACTCGCTACCGTTCCATCCAGTTCCGTCCACTTTTCGTTTGCCACATTCCAGGCATACATGGTGACTTGCCTTCCCGGAAGTGACTTTCCCTCCCAATGAAGTGTTACCTTATCCGCCGGTTTTATATTTCGGTTCACTTTTACGTCAAAGCGGTGATAAGGAAATTTCGTGACAGAGTCTGTTCGATTCACATCACTGTTTTTCTCTTTTAGCGAAAGATATTTTTTATAGGAAAACTCTTTTTCACCCTTGGGAGCATAAACTTTAGGTGGTTCTGTTGATGTTGCATTTTCACTGATCACAAGTGATTCTTGATTAATTGAATTATACTGATCTGCATGATAGTAATTTTGTACCACACTCACTTCCTTGCTAAGTGAAGGCTGGTACTGATGATCAGAAGGAAATGCTGCAGGTAAAAGAAATGTCATACAAAGAATTGAGATAAGCTTTTTTAATCGTTGTTTGAACATGCTACTCACCCAATACTAGTATGTGCAGGATGTAGAAATTTTACCAAAGGCTGATGAAAGAAGAACTTTTAGGAATTGTCTGTTAAATTTACCTGATGTATTTAACTTCCATAGACTTTGTTACTATGTAACGAGTGTTGTGTAGGTTGATTTCCGCTCTAGGTTGCTCGCTTTCCGCGGGGCGTGCGGTGAGCCTCCTCGACGCTTGCGTCTGCGGGGTCTCACCTGTCCCGCTGCTCCCGCAGGAGTCTCGCACCTGCCGCTCCAATCAACCTTAATGAGTTTATTGTTAATAAATATTATTTTAAAAATTTTCTAACTGACATCTGTTCAAATTGATTTTGATATCCTCTTATAAGTTCACCCATTCAAGCCTTGAAAAAAACTATGAAAACAACTAAAAAAGAGCAAGACTCTTCTCACTCTTTTCTCTTTTCTCTTTTCTTGAAAAATTGTTGTTCTCGAATACTATATTTAAAACAATAGTGGAATGTAGCGGAAGACACTTGACTCCTGCGGGAGGTAGAGGAAAGGCTGAGACCCCGCAGGCAAAGCCGAGGAGGCTCAGCTTCCTCCCCGCGGAAAGCAAGTGTCTGGAGCGCAATGGAACGAACCAGTTTTTACGTTAAACTGGTTATTTATCCTTCTTCATCGGCTCTACAATGCCCTTTTGAATCATCAAGTGAATAACGGAAATAAAAACTGAGGCTAGTAAAGCTGTTCCAAAGCCATCAATCACAAAAGAATCTCCCATTAATCCTTGAGCAATCATAAGAGTCACTGCATTAATGACAAATAAAAACAACCCAAGCGTTAAAACTGTAACAGGTAATGTTAATAAAATTAAAAATGGTTTTACTAACACGTTAAGAATAGACAAAAGTAAGCTTGCTCCCAAAGCTGCTGCAACACCACTTAATTGAAACGAATCAAAAAATCCTGCTACAACAATTAATATGAGCGCATTTACTAGTATACTTATAAGCCATCTTGTCATCTTAAAAATCCGTTTCTTCTGGTATTAAAAAGATCGAGACAATATAAATCAATGCCAATGGAAAAAATCCTGTAAAGATTAATAAAACAACGAACAATATTCTTAATAGTGATGCATCAATACCTATATAGTTTGATAAGCCTCCAAGTACACCTGATAACTTCCGATCATGACGTGATCGAAACAATCTTTTCATTTTCCATCATCCTTATTTATTTAATTGTAATAGATCCTGTTTTTGAATCTGCAAAAACAGTTAATTTCGCTTCGTGTGCTGTTCGAAATTTCAGTTCTTTTTGAATGGTTTCATTCTTTTCAAATGAAACATCTACATTTCTTACTTTTGTGGAAAGAGTCCCTAAATTCGACTTTAATTCCCCGATCATTCTGGTATCCTCAGGTACATGAATATCAATGTTGCCTGTTGTTGTTTTGGCATAAAGAGTTTCACAATTCTCATCGTTTAAAGTGAGTTGTACATTTCCATTGAAACTTTGCGCATCCACTTTTTCAGCCGAACCATTAAACTGAATCAGCCCACTAATTGTTTCTGCTTCTATTTTACCAAAGCTTGAGTTTGCTACTTTAATTTGTCCATTCGCAGTTTCAAATTCACCTGTTGTTGCTTGTATATCTGAGAAGGAAAGAACACCATTTGCTGTTTTCGCCTTGAATGTCCCTACTTTTAAACCTTCCCCTCTTATTGGTCCATTAAACAACTTGATCTTTACTCTTTCATAAGATTGCTGCGGCACTCTTATATACACATTGATTTTCATCATTTTTTTCTCTGTAAAGAAAATAAAACGATTTCCTTCCATTTGGCAGTCAACACCTGTTAAAAATGTTTCCCTTGCCTGTTCATTGTTCTCAACTCGATAAACTTTTACATCACATTCGACTCGAATATCTTCTTCATTCCACGGTTCAACTATGACACTTCCATTTGGAAGATGAATGTCAATATCCCGAAAATCAGAATCTTGAAACTGAAAAATATGTTTAAGATCAATAGATTTACCAAAGTTTAAATCCAAGTCCATATCCTTTACTTTTTTCACAGCAGAATCAACCCAATCCATCAGCTTATTTCCTAATGATTGCTGTTTGATTCATTTTCGTCATGTTGTTCTTGGTTATAATCAGCTATTACCTCAGTTGAAAGAGCTGTGATCTTCTCAGCCTTCACTTTTTCTTCATTTTCCAATGATTCTATTAATGAAAGAGCCTCAACTGCAGATAGTTTCCCTTCTTCTACCAACTTTAAGATTCTAATTTTTTGATCCTTCATGAACATTCCTCCTCAGATATTTTTTGTTTTTTAATCCCTAATTAAAAGTTGAATTCCTTTTACAATGTTCCAAATCCCAACAATCAAATTAATCAAACCTACAAAAAGAAAACCAAAAATGAAGGATAAAAATATTCCCTCCTGAGAAGAGTCAGCTCCTGCTGAAAAGAAGAGTACCATGACCACACCGATCAGTGACAAAAACGGTATGATATGTGACACGAGTGCTTTTTTCGCATGACTCTTAACTTCCAACTGATCAACAATAAAATAAATCGCAATCGGTAACAAAAAAGGCGCAAAGAACACGCTAAAGTAATTCAAAGATGCTAAAAATCTATTTGTTTTATCCATTTGTTCTTTTCACTCCCTTATCATTAATACGTATGAAAAGATAAGAGGTTTCAGGCTTTAATATGTATTTTTTCTACTTACCCTAAATTATTTATGATCTAAATAAAGTTTGAAGAGCACTTCCTTTTAACTTCTATATATGTATATGTCTTGCTTGAAGACCATGCAAAATTGGTATATGATGGATATAAGAACATATACTAAAAGACGATTGGTGAACGATCACCAACCGCCTTTCATTGTTTCAGTTACTCCGCAGTGCAAGTTTGCGGTGGCTGAGGCTTGTAGAACATAATACGATTAGCTCACTTCCTTCATCGCCAAATGTCAGGGTGGGCTAGTCGTTTTTATTTCCGCTGTTTCCTGTTGCGGCTATAATCGAAACGACCAGAGCGGCAAATGCAATCATCGTATCCAACTCATCACGTGTGATGTACAAGGCATCACCCCCGATCTGCCCCGGGAGTAACCACCGCAGCCCAACCCCTGCATAGTAACTTGTTATATTATACCATTTTTTGAAGCTACTTTTTATCTCACTATATACCTATCTCCTGCTAATTTATAATTTAAATTTATTCACAACGATCTTTAATTCCTCTGCCATTTGCGCAAGAGCTTGAGCTGATGCATCAATCTCTTCCATCGAAGCCAATTGTTCTTCAGCAGAAGCTGCTACCTCTTCAGAGCTTGCCGCATTAGCTTGGGAAAGTTGAGATATTTCCATAGCTGAATTGGTAATTTCATCAATGCTAGCCGAGATTTGTTGAACAGTTGCTGTTACCTGTTCAATTTGCGGAGTCATATTTCTTGTACTAGAAAGGATTTGCGTAAACTTATTTGATGTTTGTTCTGATACTTTTACTCCTTCCTCAACGTTTGTGACAACTTCATTCATGATGTTCACTGATTCAACCGTATCACTCTGGACTAAAGCAATTAACTCTGCAATACTTTTTGTAGATGCTTGTGATTGCTCAGCTAATTTTCTCACCTCATCTGCCACAACAGCAAAACCTTTCCCATGCTCACCAGCTCTAGCTGCTTCAATCGCTGCATTTAAGGCTAATAAATTTGTTTGTTCAGCAATACCACTGATCACATCTAATATCGAGCCAATTTCTTTTGATCGTTGTGATAATGACGTCACTTTTTCATTTGAACGACTAATAGACTCAGAGATAAACTTCATTTGTGCCAAATTATTTTCAACAAACGTTCCACCTTCCTCGGCTTCTTTTGTTGTTTGTCGAGATAGTTCAGACACTTTTGCTGAGCTTTCAGAAATATGTTGGATTCCTTGTAAAACCTCTTGTAATGAAGTTGTGTTGCTTTCTAATTTTGTTGTGGTTTCTTCTGCTCCACTCGCAATCTCCTGAATCGCAGATGAAACAGTTTCTGTCGCTCTACTTGATTGTTCTGCACTTGCATTCAATTGCTCTGCTGATGCCGCTACTTGATCAGAGCTTGTAGAAATCGAACTAATCATTTCCCTTAAATTATCTGTCATTTGTTCAAAAGACTCATTTAGATAATAGATTTCATCTCTACTCTTAATTTTTAATTGCTCTACGTTTAAATCTCCAGCAGCTACTTGTTTTGCTATGTTTCCTAATTTCACAACTGGTCGTGATATGAAAATAGAAATAACCACACCGCATGCAATAGCAAATAATAGGGCAAAAACACTTAAGATCAACACTTTCACTCTTGCGTTATCTGATGATTCCTGCGTTTCCTTAAATCGAACTTCTAATATCTCTTCTTTTAACCAATTATGCATTGATAGTGTATCTTCTGTTAGGCGATTGCTAATAGGGACAATTTGTTCTAGTCCTTTATCAATGGCTCTTTCTTTATCTACTAAACTTTCATCCAGAACTTGATTGGCTTTTTCTTTAAACTCAATATTTAAATTCTCGATAGTATTCAACCGATCAACTGTTTCTTGCAATGTTGATAATTCTTTCCCTTTTAAAATCGCATCATTAATACGGTCATTTGCCTCATTCATTTTGTCTCGATAACTACTATCACCATATATTAAAAATGCACGGTAATAACCAGATTGTAGGGCTGAATCGGTTTGAATTGATTGAGTAATTGCACGTATCTCAGCAACTGTTTCCACAATATAATCATAAGATTCATTTGATTGTTTCATATTTGAATATGAAACATATGAAGCAATCCCAAAGATAAATGAGACAATTAGGAAGCTTCCTATTAATTTCTGTTTGATTGTTACTTTCATGGTGTAAAATTCTCCTTTTTATTTTGAATCTACGTTAAAAACAAAAAAACACCTCTAATCCAAGCATGTACGTCTTGGAATTAAACGCATTATTAGCAAGTGGCAGGATCGCTACCCTTATACCAATATCTCTTTTTTATACAAAACTAAATATTATAAAGTAACAGGGTCGCTATTCTTTCCTAATATTTACTTCATTCTTAGATTTCCTGATTAGCCATTACTAACATCAGCATAATTAGTTAATAACTGCGGTCTCCCAAGTAAAAAACCTTGGCCTAATGGAACGGATAGGCTTTGAGCTATCTGTAAGTCTTCCACTGTTTCTATGCCTTCGAGAATGACACGATTATTATATCGTCTGCAATACTCTAATATTAAATAGATAAATGCTTGTTTTTTTTCTGAACGGTGCAAATCCTGTGAAAAATAGCGATCGAGTTTTATATATTCGGGGTCAAGCTCAATAATATCTTGTATATACGCTTTACCCTTTCCTACATCATCAAATGCAATACTAATGCCATAATTTCTTAAAATAGCAATTCTCTCTTTCAATTGTGCAAGATCTCTAACAGTCTCAACCTCTGATAATTCAAATGTGATGTTTTGATTCAATAGCAACTTTTCTGTAGCTAGCTTGTTTAGGAACTCCAGAAATTCATGATGGATAATAGTTGATGGAAAAATGTTTAGAAATAGCTTTTCATTTGATTCATTCGTACGAAACGTTTTTAGAGCTTTGTAAACGGACAGAGTATCTAGTTGAAATAATTGATTGTTTATTATTGCTTGTTGAAAAAATAGTTCCGGATTAGAAAAATCATTAGATCTTAGAAGTCCCTCATAACCAATCCTTTTCTTATCTTTTAATGAAAAAATAGGTTGAAAATGGTGGTAGATGTTTCCTTCGTTGATCGGCACGGAAATCCCCCCTTTGTTAGAACAAAAAAGTGAACGAGAAGAATACTCGCTCACTTTACAATAGTAAAATATTCTCCGGCGGCTAGGCTACCATAGCAGATGAACTACCTTAGGTCCTTGGCTTTGCGCCCTTATCTTTCAATAAGTTTGCCTTTATCAATTTGTAGGTCTATTATACCACATCAAATTATTACAATTTCACCAACCGTTCGACAAATAATGACATTTTTTCCATTAGCTATTTTAACTCCACTTCTTAGGTATGAAAAATAGAAAAAGAGGCTGAACATATCATTTCAGCCTCTACCTTAAATTAACCAAATTAACTTTGCGCAACTTCTTCTTTTTCTTTAATCAAATTTCTCATTCGCTCACGATCGCGCTCTATAATTGGTTTTAAATATTTACCTGTATAAGATTCTTCATTGTTCATAATATCCTCTGGTGTACCAAAGCCAACAATCTGACCACCTTTGTCCCCACCTTCAGGACCAAGGTCAACAATATAATCGGTGCCTTTAATAACATCAAGGTTATGCTCGATGACAAGAACGGTATCACCATTATCCACTAGGCGCTGAAGAACTTTTAAGAGTCTGGCGATATCATCAACATGCAGTCCTGTTGTTGGTTCATCAAGGATGTAGAGTGATTTACCGGTTGAACGTCGGTGCAGCTCTGATGCAAGCTTCACCCTTTGTGCTTCCCCACCGGAAAGAGTGGTTGCCGGTTGGCCAAGAGTAATGTAACCAAGTCCTACATCAAAAATCGTTTGCAGCTTTCGTTTAATCTTAGGAATATTTTCGAAGAACGTTACTGCATCTTCGACTGTCATTTCTAAGATATCAGAAATATTCTTTCCTTTATAAGTAACTTCCAATGTTTCACGGTTGTATCGTTTCCCATGACAAACTTCACATGGCACATACACATCAGGAAGGAAGTGCATTTCAATCTTAATAATTCCATCTCCACGACAGGCTTCACAGCGTCCACCTTTAACATTGAAGCTGAAGCGACCTTTTTTATAGCCTCTGACCTTTGCCTCATTTGTTGTTGCAAACACATCACGTATGTCGTCAAATACACCTGTATATGTTGCAGGATTGGATCGCGGTGTCCGGCCGATCGGTGATTGATCAATATCAATGACCTTTTCAAGTTGTTCAATTCCTTTTATTTCTTTGTGCTCACCTGGCTTCGCCTTAGCATTATGAAGCTTTTGCGCCAGAGATTTATGCAGTACTTCGTTGACTAATGTACTTTTTCCTGATCCTGATACACCAGTAACAGCAATAAACATTCCTAACGGAAACTTCACATTCACATTTCGCAGGTTATTTTCTTTGGCACCTTTAATTTCAATATATCGGCCATCAGGTTTTTTTCGCTCATATGGTAAAGGAATAAACTTTTTCCCAGATAAATATTGACCTGTTAATGAGTTTTCATCACTCATGACTTCTTCAGGTGTGCCTGCAGAAATAACTTGTCCACCATGTATGCCTGCACCCGGACCAATATCAATTAAATAATCGGCAGCAATCATTGTATCTTCATCATGTTCAACAACAATTAGTGTATTTCCGATATCACGCATATTTTGCAGAGTCTGAATGAGACGATCGTTATCACGTTGATGAAGTCCAATTGATGGCTCATCAAGTATGTATAAAACACCTGTTAAACGTGAGCCAATCTGGGTAGCGAGACGAATTCGCTGTGCTTCTCCACCAGATAAGGTTCCAGCTGCACGATTTAATGTTAAATAATCTAAGCCAACATTATTTAAAAAACCTAGCCTCTCGCTAATCTCTTTTAAAATCAAATTCGCGATTGTCATCTCTTTTTCTGTTAGAGATAAATGTTGAAAAAATTCAAGTGATTCCTGGACAGACAGCTTTGTTAGCTCTCCAACATGGTTTCCCTGAATCAACACGGCAAGAGATTCCTTTTTCAAACGATGTCCCTTACATGTTGGACAGTTTTGCTGTCCCATGTATTTTTCCATTTGCTCACGGATAAAATCAGAGCTCGTTTCTTTGTAGCGTCTTTCAACATTGCGAATAACGCCTTCGAACTGAATATAATTTTCTCGAATTTGTCCGAAGTCATTTTCATAACGGAAATATATTTCCTCGCCATCGCTGCCGTAAAGGATTTTATCTAGTAAATGCTTCGGAATGTCCTTTACTGGAATATCCATATCAATTCCAAAATGATTGCAGACTGCTTCAAGCATTTGCGGATAATATTGAGAACTAGTTGGTTCCCATGGGGCAATCGCATGCTGCTTAAGAGTTAAGTCTTTATTGGGAATAACAAGATCTAGATCCACTTTAAGCTTTGAACCGAGACCATCACATTCTGGACATGCTCCAAACGGGCTGTTAAACGAGAACATTCTTGGCTCAAGCTCACCAATTGAAAAACCACATTGTGGACAAGCATGATGCTCACTGAAAAGCAGTTCTTCTTCACCCATCACGTCAATAATGACTCTTCCTTCTCCAAGACCTAAAGCTGTTTCTAATGAATCAGCAAGACGTGAAGCTACACCTTCTTTGACAACAATTCGGTCAATTACGACTTCGATTGAATGCTTTTTATTTTTTTCTAACGAGATTTCTTCCGAGATTTCCTGCATCTCTCCATCTACCCGTACACGAACATAGCCTTGTTTTTTAATGTCCTCGAACACTTTAACATGTGTACCTTTGCGACCTGAGACAACTGGAGCAAGCACCTGTAGCTTTGTCCGCTCTGGATACTCTAGAATACGATCAACCATTTGTTCAATGGTTTGGGACGATATTTCAATGTTATGAATCGGACATGTTGGACGCCCGACTCTTGCGAATAGGAGACGCAAATAATCATAAATTTCCGTTACAGTCCCAACCGTTGATCGTGGGTTTCGGCTAGTTGTTTTTTGGTCAATTGAAATAGCTGGTGATAATCCTTCAATCGCATCAACATCAGGCTTATCCATTTGCCCTAAAAACTGACGAGCATATGCTGATAAAGACTCTACATAGCGACGTTGTCCTTCAGCATAAATCGTATCAAATGCGAGTGAGGACTTACCGGACCCAGATAGCCCGGTAAGCACCACAAGCTTGTCACGCGGAATGGTTACATCTATGTTTTTTAAGTTGTGGGCACGTGCTCCCTTCACAACAATATGTTCCATTGCCATTATCGCTTCATCCTTCCGCTTTTAACTCTAAAATCAAATCACGCAGCTCAGCAGCACGTTCAAAGTTCAATGATTTGGCTGCTTCCTTCATTTCATTTTCCATTTCAGCAATCACTTTATCTCGCTCTTTCTTCGTTAATTTCGTTAACTTATTCGCAGCTGTTGCCTCGTAATCTTCAGGAGTTTCTGCAGCAGTTGTTGCACGAATAACATCACGAATTTCTTTTTGAATGGTTTGAGGAGTGATTCCATGCTTTTCATTAAATTCTATCTGAATTTCACGACGACGCTTTGTCTCATTAAGTGCAATTTCCATTGAATTTGTAATTTTATCGGCGTACATAATAACATGTCCCTCTGCGTTACGGGCCGCACGACCGATTGTTTGAATAAGAGAACGTTCTGATCTTAAGAAGCCTTCCTTGTCTGCGTCAAGAATAGCAACAAGTGAAACCTCTGGAATATCCAAGCCCTCTCTTAGCAGGTTGATTCCAACAAGAACATCATATTTCCCAAGACGAAGTTCCCGGATAATTTCAATCCGCTCTAATGTTTTTATTTCAGAATGTAAGTAGTTTACTTTAATCCCTATTTCTTTAAGGTAGTTTGTTAGATCCTCAGACATTTTTTTCGTTAGTGTTGTAATGAGGACACGTTGATTTTTTTCAACTCTTGAGTGAATTTCGCCAATTAAATCATCGATTTGTCCTTCAATTGGACGAATATCAATCGTAGGATCTAATAGTCCAGTCGGGCGGATAATCTGCTCAATCATCTCAGGTGAATGGTCCATTTCATAAGGACCAGGAGTAGCAGATACATACACAATATTTTCAATATGCTTTTCGAATTCCTCAAATCTAAGAGGACGGTTATCCATTGCAGATGGTAATCGGAATCCGTGGTCCACTAGCACCTGTTTACGAGCCTGGTCACCATTAAACATACCCCGAATTTGCGGCAATGTAACATGTGACTCATCGATAACAATTAGTGAATCTTCAGGAAAGAAATCTAGTAACGTATAAGGAGTGGATCCTGATGGGCGAAGTGTTAGGTGACGAGAGTAGTTTTCGATACCGGAGCAAAAGCCCATTTCCCTCATCATTTCTAGGTCATATCTCGTTCTTTGCTCAAGACGCTGAGCCTCTAGCAGCTTACCATTTTCACGCATTTCCTCTAAACGTTCCTCTAGCTCTGCTTCGATATTTTTTATGGCTTTCTCCATTTTTTCTTCTCTTGTTACAAAGTGAGAGGCCGGGAAAATGGCCACATGCTCGCGCTCTCCCATAATTTCTCCTGTTAAAGCATCAACTTCACGAATACGGTCAATTTCATCACCGAAAAATTCTACGCGAATGCATTGTTCATCTCGAGATGCCGGAAAGATTTCCACCACATCACCGCGAACTCGGAACGTTCCTCTTCGGAAATCAATATCATTTCGCTCATATTGAACATCTACCAATCTTCTTAACAGCTGATTTCGTTCAATTTCCATTCCTGTTCTTAATGAAACCACTAGCTCCTTATATTCCTCTGGCGAACCGAGGCCGTAAATACAAGAAACACTGGCAATGATGATGACGTCGTTTCGTTCAAAAAGAGAGGATGTTGCAGAGTGACGAAGTTTATCTATTTCATCATTAATGCTGGCATCTTTTTCAATAAATGTATCCGTTTGTGGAACATATGCCTCTGGCTGATAATAATCATAGTAACTAACAAAATACTCAACGGCATTATTTGGGAAGAAGTCTTTAAACTCACTGTATAGCTGCCCAGCTAATGTTTTGTTATGGGCAATAACTAATGTTGGTTTGTTTACTTCTTTTATTAGATTCGAAACGGTAAAGGTTTTTCCTGTACCTGTTGCACCTAGTAATGTTTGATGCTTTTTTCCTTGGTTAATTCCCTCAACTAATGCTTGAATTGCCTTAGGTTGATCACCTTGCGGCTTGTATTTTGAGACTAATTCAAATTGCTCGCTCACGCATAAGCCTCCATTCAGAAAATGTCAATATCAATAGTTTACCACAACTGTGTGGAAAATCACTAAAAATACGAACTAAAGTTCGTGTTTAGTTTTAAATTATTATTCATATTTGTATTCCGACTGTTAATTCAGCTAACGTAAAAACGCTGTCGTTCCATTGCGCTCCAGACACTTGCTTTCCGCGGGGAGGAAGCTGAGCCTCCTCGGCTTCGCCTGCGGGGTCTCAGCCTTTCCTCTACCTCCCGCAGGAGTCAAGTGTCTTCCGCTCCATTACACTATAGTTTTATAAATATTATTCAAAAAGAACAATTGTTACGGATAAGGATTTCTATAATACAAACAAGTTTATGTAAATAATTCATTTTTGCAACTTTCAAAGTCAATCTTGCAACCAAAGAAAAAAGAGCATACAGAGCAGCCCTTTTTCTTTAAGTATTTCTTTTTTAGTAAAACCTCAAACCTATTTCTTCTTTAGGAGGCTTTCCTTCATTTTTTTCGCATAGAAGAAGCCTATTCCTAGAGACACGATGTCAATAAAGTAAATACTCGGGCCGTGTGTGTAGCCTTTTATGTAAGAGGCTGTTAGTAATGCCGCCGTTAGGGCTGTTCCTACATAGTGGTTATAGCTGACACGTGTAAACAGAAGGACAAGAAGGAATGGCATAAAGATGGCTAAAATGATTTTGATTACCATATAATCCTCCTGTTAAATTGATAAATTGTAAAAATAAACAGCATCTTCTTTTTCATAGCCTAAGCTTTCATAAAGGGCCTGTGCTTTTACATTGTCTTTTGTTGTTTCTAATAGAATGCCCGCGGCCTTTGTTTCGACTGCAAGATCCTTTGCTTTATTCATCAATGCTTTTCCTACTCCATGACGGCGATGTTCTTCGGCAACAAATAAATCGTTTAATAGCCATTTGCGGTTCATTCCTACTGATGTGAAAATTGGATAAAGCTGAACAAATCCAGCAGGAGAGCTATTTTCCATCGCTAAGAAAATAACAGATTCATTGTTTTCGATTCTCTCTTTTATAAATTCTTTTGCACCTTCGAGATTTGATGCTTGTCCGTAAAACATTCTGTATTGATTGAATAACTGTGATACTTGGTCTAATTCATTTAAGGTCACTTTTAGAATATTCAATTGTTTTCCCTCTATTCCCTAACTTTATGTTTTCATCATATCATGGAAAATTGTCAAAAAACCACAAAAAGACTAATCCCCTTGAGGAATTAGCCTTCTACCTTACTTTTGTGATGTTACACCTTGATAGTCGTTTTCTTCTAATAAATCGACTAGTTCAATGTCTTTTTGATTTTCTAAGAAATAACGTAAAGTGAATTCATTTTCAAACAGGACAGCATACGCACCATAACGGTCACGAACAAGCATACTTCTCGAATCAAAGAAACGTTTATCAAACTTTTCACTTTTAATCCATCTTGGAATTCGTTCACCTAGTGGAGTGAACTCGATATCAACGTTATACTCTGCTTTCATACGGTATTCAAATACCTCAAATTGCAGCTGACCAACCGCACCGAGAATAATTGAATCATTCATTTCCTGACGATATAGCTGAATCGCCCCTTCTTGAACAAGCTGCTCAATTCCTTTACGGAACTGCTTTGCCTTCATCACGTTTTTCGCTTGCACTCGTTTGAACAATTCTGGTGGGAACTGTGGAAGTTCTTCATATTGATATGAATCTTTTCCCCCAATTAAGGTATCACCAATTTGATAGATATTTGGATCATAAATTCCGATAATATCACCAGGATATGCTTCATCAACTGTATCGCGGTCCTTCGCCATAAAAGCTTGTGTTTGATTTAACTTAATTGTTTTGTTCGTTCTGCTTAAGTTTACACTCATGCCACGCTCAAATTTGCCTGAGCACACACGGAAAAACGCAATACGATCACGGTGAGCTGGATTCATATTCGCTTGGATTTTGAAAATATACCCTGAGAACTGATCTTTTTCCGGCTCAATTAAGCCTTGATCTGTTTTACGAGGCTGTGGTTGTGCAGCAAATTGAAGGAATGTATCAAAAAATGTTTGAACCCCAAAGTTTGCAAGAGCACTACCAAAAAATACTGGCGTAAGCTCTCCTTTTTCTACTCGCTCAGGTGTAAATTCATTTCCTGCTTCTTCAAGCAATTCCAGTTCACCCAATGTATCTTGATAGATAGGATTCTCTTCAATATCCGTGTTAGCAAGGTCGTCTAGAGAGATAATTTCTTCCTCTTCATCACCTTTAAAGCAAACAAATTGCTTATTAAAGCGATCATGTATACCTAAGAAGCGTTTACCGCTTCCGACTGGCCAGTTCATTGGATATGACTCAATTCCTAGCACTTCCTCAATTTCTGAAAGAAGCTCTAACGGATCTCGCCCTTCACGGTCAAGCTTATTAATAAACGTAAAGATCGGAATACCTCTCATCCGACATACTTTAAAAAGTTTAATCGTTTGTGGCTCAACACCTTTTGTTGAATCGATGATCATCACAACACTGTCAACGGCAGTTAATGTACGATATGTGTCTTCACTAAAGTCTTCGTGTCCAGGCGTATCCAGGATATTCACGTGAAAATCATGATACGGGAAACTCATAACACTTGATGTAACCGAGATTCCACGTTTTTTCTCGATCTCCATCCAGTCTGATGCAGCAAACTTACCTGATTTTTTTCCTTTAACCGTCCCTGTTGAACGAATAATTTGACCAAAGAAAAGTAGTTTTTCTGTTAACGTCGTTTTTCCGGCATCCGGGTGAGAGATGATGGCAAACGTACGTCGTTTATTTATTTCCTGTTGTAAGCTCATTAGCAATAACCTCTTTTAAATAAATTCGTGCTTCAAATATACTACAAAGCGATCGAAAGAACAATTTGTTGTTTATGGCAAAGGGATTTCGTAGTTAGTTTATTCACCACAAAAAAAGCTGCCAATAATGGTTGCGGGTTTCCGTAAACTACCGAAACATATATAAATATAATCTGAAATGACCATCAATCCTCATATTGTTTTGATGGTCACTTTATGTTTTTATATAGAGTTTTGTCATTGCATTTACTTATTGATTAAACTGTTACCTAAGCTAAAGCATACACATTTCTCGTTTGCGTATACTTTTTTCACTTTTTCACTTAGAAAGGATACGCAAATGGAAAATAACTACAAGTTTAAGCTCTATTCATATTAAATTTCCCTTTTTCTGGATCTTACGAATGGTTTTAACCTGACTAGCTATGCAAAAGCATACATATTTCTCGTTTACGAATGCTTTTTTCACTTTTTCACTTAAAAAGGATACGTAAATGGAAAATAACTACAAGTTTAAGCTCCATTCATATTAAATTTCCCTTTTTCTGGATATTGCGAATGATGTTAACCTGACTAGCTATGCAAAAGCATACACATTTCTCGTTTACGTATGCTTTTTTCACTTTTTCACTTAAAAACCATACACAAATGACTAAGTATTAACGATAGCTTCCCATTTTTTATTACAGAAAAAAGCAGAAGTAAAATACTCCTGCTTATCTTCCATATTTCCTAACCGCTCGTTTTCTCACATTATTTCGTTCATTCTTTGAATCAACTAAATTCCATGCAGTGGTATAACGATATTTCTTACCCCATACAGAAATCAGCATGCGCATTCCTGTGATAAAGCTTAATAATAATAAGCTTACAATTAAAAATAAGATATCCATTTTATCTCCCCCAATCTTCCTTGTACACATTTATATGTGAGACGAGGGGAAACATTCTCAATAATTACAAGAAGAACTGAAGAAAGTAATAGACAATTCCTGCCAAAATAGCAGCTGCGGGCAGTGTTACCACCCAAGTAAAAATCATTGTTTGGGCTGTACCCCAATTAACTCCTTTTACCCGATTTGAAGCACCTACACCTAGTATAGAAGAAGAAATCACATGAGTTGTACTAACAGGTAGGTGAAAATAAGTTGCTGCAAAAATAATTGAAGCAGACGACAGATCTGCAGCAACCCCGTTAACTGGTCGGATTTTCATAATTTTGTTTCCAACCGTTTGAATAATTCTCCATCCACCAATAGATGTACCCAATCCCATTGCTAAAGCACAGGAAAATTGTACCCAAAACGGAATATCCATTGTTTGATGATAGTTATTGGCAATAAGAGCTAATGTGATAATCCCCATTGCTTTTTGGGCATCATTTGTCCCATGTGTATAAGCTTGAAAAGCAGCGGTTAAAATTTGAATTCTCCTAAATCGATTATTCGATTTTGTTAGCGAGTGATTTTTGAACAGCACTTTAAAGAGACTAAACACAACATATCCAACGATAAATGCTAGAATTGGTGAAATTAGCAGTGATTGAACAATTTTTGTAAATCCTGAGTAGTTAATACTTCCAAAGCCAGACGCGGCAATTGCTGCCCCAACAATTGATCCAATAATTGCGTGTGAAGAGCTGCTCGGAATTCCGTAATACCATGTAATCAAATTCCATGTAATTGCTGAGACAAGGGCCGATAAGATTACAACAGATCCATTTTCTAATGTAAATGGATCCACAATCCCACTAGTAATCGTCTTTGCCACTCCTGTAAATGTAAGTGCCCCGACAAAGTTCATAACCGCTGCAAGAATGACGGCATGCCTTGGCTTGAGCGCTTTTGTAGAAACACTAGTTGCTATTGCATTTGCCGTATCATGAAATCCGTTTATAAAATCAAAAGCCAAAGCACCGACAACAATGAAGCATGTAATAAGTAGCGTCATCTCCATCTAGTTACGCTCCTTACGCATTTTTCATCACAATGCTATCAAGTGTGTTCGCCACTTTGCGACAGCTGTCAACGATGCCCTCGAGAGATTCATAGATGTCTTTATACTGAATGATTTTAATTGGATCTTTTACAGTAGCAAATAGATTTTTAACAGCCGTGCGAAGTAAATTATCACTATTCGCTTCATGTTCTTTGAGTTTTAAAGAGTACGGAGAGATTGCTTGTAATTTTCTCTGCGATAAACAGGTAATAGCTAACGAAATCTCAACAGCACATTGATGGTTAATGTTCACGAATTTTTTCATGTGCTCGGTTACATTTGTAACAGAATACATTTCAAAAAGTGCAGCAGTATGTTCAATTCCGTCTAATACGTCATCGATATCGATCGCAAGTTGAAGGATGTCCTCCCTGTCGATCGGCGTGATAAACGTTTGGTTAAGCTCTCTCGTAATCGTTTGAATAAGCTCATCGCCTGTTGATTCATACTCTTTTATTGCTTCTAAGAAAATTTGTAATTCATGATGATTTGATATGTTTTGTTCAATGCAATACTGCGTTGTTGATTGAAGATTATCTGTCATTTTTAATAAAAGCTCTGAAAATTTATCTCTTTTTCCCTTTGAAAACACCATTTATTCCCCCAAGAAACCTTGTCCTTATTTATTGTTACGTATGTAATTATAAAAACATGTCAAAATTATCTAGTTAACTCGTATTGTAGCTTATTCAATGGTTATTATGCTAGATAGTTGGAAAATATTTTCGTCGACATTTGTCTAAATTAGTCGATTGTATGAGGAATAGATTTTCTTCTCTTGGTATATTTGGGACTAGAATCGAGGGCTGGCGCTTATACCTGTCTCGAGTCAGGGAGAATCGGGACTCGAACCGGGGGCTGGCTTTTATACCTGTCTCGTTTCAAGGACAATCGGGACTACAATCGGGGGCTGGCGCTTATTCCTGTCTCGTTTCAAGGACAATCGGGACTACAATCGGGGGCTGGCGCTTATTCCTGTCTCGAGTCAGGGGGAATCGGGACTCGAATAGGGGGCTGGCTTTTATACCTGTCTCGTTTCAAGGAGAATCGGGACTCGTATCGGGGGCTGGCGCTGATTCCTGTCTCGATTCAAGGACAATCGGGACTACAATCGGGGGCTGGCGGATTAAGTCCGTATAATTG
>NZ_NUMC01000135.1:0-28287 GCF_002577655.1 Bacillus sp. AFS040349
AAATCTTTTGACACTACCATAAAATAGGATGCTAAATCGTATGTATTTATAAAATAATAAAAAACAAACTTTCATAAGCGACAAAGTCTATCTTAACAGAATGACAACCGAACGAAAAGGTAAAAATACATGGTTTAACTTAACAAAGATAAGGGAATTTATGTAAGGGAGAGGTGACGAAGATGGGTTATATTTTACCAATTCAGCAAGATACATACACACAATACGCAAATCGATCAATCTCTGTACAACAACATTATTCACAAATCTTACCAACATCTGCTATTAAGCTGAATCAAAATAATGCACAAGAAAATTCACAACAGCAGCAGAAATTTGCAGATATCTTAGAAGAAAAATTGAAGAAAAATAAATATTCATCTTCATTTACAGGAAAAGGTAAGCTCTTTAACGAATATGTGTAAAAAAACGTTTAAGAGGTAAAAAATGAATTTTATTCAACTTAACAATAGTTGTTACTATTTTCAAGGTGCAGTTAATATTGGGTATTTACGCAATGGAGAAAACGGCTTACTAATTGATGCCGGAATTGACAAACAAACGATGAAAAAGGTGTTAAAAAGATTACAGGGCGACAATTTACCTGTAACTCATCTATTTGTTACACATGCTCATGCTGACCACTACGGTGGGGCAGAGCATTTACAATCTACTGTAGACGTTTATACGTACGCACCGAAACTCGAAGCGGCTATGCTTAGACATCCAATTATTGAACCACTCTATCTTTTTCAAGGAAATAAGCCATTGCCTGAAATGAGAAATAAATTTTTAGAAGGTAAGCCAATAAGGGTTGATGAAGAAATTGAGCAAGCAACCTATCCTTTTGGCGACATCTTTTTTCAATGCTATTCCTTGCCAGGGCACAGCATCAATCAGCATGGCTTACTTATTGATAAAATCCTATACGCTGCTGATGCTTATTTTGCAGAAGAGCAGTTACATAAACATAAAATCCCATTCATTATTGATGCAAAAGATACATTGGAATCTCTTCACAAACTTAAAAAAATAGATTGTGTTGGAGCTGTTCCTGGACATGGATTGTTTGAAGAGGATTTTGTCAAAACAGTCGATGTGAACATTTCTTATCATCTTAAGTTAATGAATTCCATAAAGAGTGTTATACAAGAGGATGAAGCTGGTATTTATCATGATGAATTAGTAGCCGACATTTGTACAAAGTGGGATATAGGAGACCTAAATATTCCTTCATGGATGCTGTTTCGTACAGCAGTTACAGCTTATGTTACCATGCTTGTACAAGATAATACGGCTGAACTTCTAATTCATAATCACCGGTTAATGATACGAGAGAACAAGAAAAACTCCCACTAATTTAGTAGTGGGAGTTTGTTTTCTATTTAGAAGGATTGAACATGTAAACCAGAACCCTCGAGCCACTCAGCATATAAAACTTCTTCTGTTCTGAATATGTTTTGCTGTTTTAACTGTTGCTCCAGCCAATTGTAATTAAAGCCTGCTTCAACTAAATTTTGTTTAATCACTTTTCCATCACTTATGATGGTAATGGGGATATATACTTTTTGCAGATTCACCTGGAGATCAGGTTTCGTTGGGTTCTCATATTCTGCCTTTTTTAGAATACTGACCGTACCATCTGTTTCTAGAACAGCATATTCTAGTTCTCTTATTGAGAAAACGCCTTTTGCCCGAATCAAGTGTTGCAGCTGGTTGATATCTAGTTTACATTTCTTTAAGCTTTCTCTTAATATTTTGCCTTCTTGAATAATAATCGTTGGTTTTCCTTCAAGAAGTCCACGCGATTTACTCCACTTTTGCGTAATCAATTCCAGAATGAAAATTAATAATCCCCATATAACGACTGCATAAATAATCCGTGAGATTCCAACTTCATCATCAAAAATGGCATTTCCAACAAGTTCACCAAGTACAAGTGCAGAGATAAAGTCAAACGTTGTAATTTGGGTAATTTGTGTTTTACCTAATATTTTTGTAATGATGAAAAGTGCAATAAAGCCAAAAACTAACTCAATTGTAATTTGTCCAAACTCCATGCTAGATACCCCCGTTCACGATCCATATGATTAGGATTATCGTACATGTCGTTTTTATACAAAATCAATGAGATAGTATGTGATTAAAATAAAATAGTGAGTTTTTGTTAACACTATTGGATAATAATTACTCTATTAAAGGGGGTACACAGATGTCTCACGATTCAACTAAGCTTACCTCAACAGAGATTGCTTCTCTTTGGACATCCTATATGAATGACACAATGGTGGCAACGATGTTAACACATATGCTTCAGTACATAGAAGATCCTGAAATAAAAGCAGGGGTAGAGCATGCATATAATATGGCTGTGAAAAATATTCATTTTCTAAAAGAACTGTTTCAACAAGAACAATTTGCCACACCGAATGGCTTTACTGAGGATGATGTTAATACTAGCGCACCTCGTTTGTATTCTGATACATTTTCTTTAACATATGTAAATCATATGGCTAAAGTTGGGATGCTCGCTTACGGTGGATTTTTATCAATGAGTGTTCGATCAGATGTAAGGGAATTCTTTACGAATGCAATAAATGAAACAGCGACATTATATAACTCTACTCTCGAAACAGCTGTTTCAAAAGGATTCTTTGTAAGAGCCCCTTATATTGGCGTTCCGGAAGAAACAGACTATGTGGATACAAAAAAATATTTAAGCGGGTTAAATCCATTTACCGGTAAACGACCTTTAAATGCAATTGAAATTTCTCATCTATATATGAATATTCAAACAAACTCTATTGGAGCTAAACTTTGCTTGAGCTTTGGTCAAACCTCCCAAAGTAAAGAAATACAAGAGTATATGCTACGAGGAAGCGAAATTTCCAAAAAGCATGTGAAGCTCTTTACAGAGGCATTAGCTGAAAGTGACTTGATTGCACCTGGCTCTCCTGATGTATGTGTTAGCTATTCCACAACCCAAACATACTCAGATAAAATCATGATGTTTCATATGTCTTTACTTAGTGCGGCAGGAACAGGGAACTATGCTACTGCCGCGGCCGCAAGTCAGAGAACAGATTTAGCTGTGAATTATGAAAGATTGTCTGCTGAAATTGCTCAATTTGCAAAAAGTGGAGCAGATATTATGATCAAAAATAACTGGTTGGAGCAGCCGCCAGGGTTAAAGGATCGGGAGAAATTGGTGAAGAAAGAAGGAATGAGCTAATCTTCTGATTTTGTTTTAAAGAGTAAAAACACAGAGAATTTTTTATGTAGTTCATTTTTTTTTCATAGGCGGAGAAATTCCGGTTAAGTTAGATAGTAGGTGCTTAAAATCCGATATAAGCGGAAATATTCCGGTTAACTTCTCTATATTTAACTAAATCCAAAGATTATGTTCATATAAGCGGAAAAACTGCCCTTATTTTGTGGGGAATGTTGGTATTTTCCAATTTAAGCGGAATTTTTACGTTTATTTATCATGTTGTTTAGCGAAAGCACAACTATAGAGTGCAAAATAATGTAAAAAAATGCTTGGAAACACAATGTTCCAAGCATTTTTTTTTACTATTAAGTGTGATAGTACGGTTATTTCTAATTTGATACTTCAAAACCGAATCCAATAAGAATTTCTCTCTGTGGGTCTTCCTATTGCTGTTTAATCATCGTTACATGAGGAATTCCTGCATCCATAAATTCATCTGATACAACCTCATAGCCTAATTTTTCATAAAAAGGTATCGCATGTGTTTGCGCGTTCAGTTTGAATTTATTAACTCCTTGTTCTGACGCAATGTCTTCTAATTTGGTTACAATTATGCGACCTGCACCAGTTCCACGAGTTGTTGATAGCACACAAATTCTTTCAATTTTACCTATACCATCAAGAACACGTACTCGTCCGGCACCTGCTGGCTTTTCTTGATCATCATATAAAACAACATGTGTTGCTTCATCTTCATACTGATCAATTTCCTCTTCTTCAGGAACATTTTGTTCATCTACGAAAACAATTTTTCTTACTGTGTATGCATCTTCTAGTTCATCTCTTGTTGCTACTTGTTTTATTTCCAATTATTCGCTTTCCTTTCCGAGTAAAAATGTTTCATGAACAGTCCAAGAACCGTTTTCTAGTTGATATAAAAGGTGGAAGCGGTCTATAACTTCCTCGTGACGAATATCAAGCATTTTAATGCTGCCAAGAACATCTGAATGTTCATCATCTGAAAGATTTTGTCCAAGAGTAATATGAGGGACAAAAGCATATTCAGGCTGACCGCTTAAGGAACCTGTATGGAGCTTTTCATGAAGAGTTAGCAGCTGATCTGTTGGATCTACTTTTAAATAGATCACGTTGTTTACAGGTGCAAAAGAGCTAACCTTTTTAATGGAAATTTTGATTGGCTGACTTACTTCAGCTACTTTACGAAGTTCCTTCGCAATAACCTTTATTTCATCGTCTTCTGCTTCAAAAGCCGTTTTTAATGTAACATGTGGTGGCACTAATGCGTAGTGAGTATCGTACCGTTTGCGATAAGAGTTAACTAAGTCCTGCAATTTTTTTGATGGAAAAAGGGCGATTCCGTATTTCATGATATTCCCTCCTAAACAGTTCATTATAGTTTTAGTATAGCAAATTTTTAAAAATAAACATATGTACGATGTTATTCAAACATAAGTTTGAGTATAGGTGTTAAAGCCGGCTGCCAATACTTCCAAGTGTGATCTCCATCAAACTCTTCATACGTGTATGAAAAACCCTTTTCAGATATCAACTGGGACAACTGCCGATTCGGTGTTAGAAAGTCTTGAATGATACCATCTGTCGTTTTTACCTCTGTTTCTTTCTTGCCAATTTGATGATAAATCATCGGTCTTGAGGAAGAATTAAACTCTTTAACAGCATTCATGACATCTTCATTTACAAGAGGTGATTGGAGAATGAGCTTTCCAAAAGTATTAGGATACGCTAAGCCTGTTAATAATGAAACGGTTGCTCCTAAAGAATCACCAATTAAAGCACGACCAAAGCCTATTTGGTATGTTGGAAATTCCTGATCAAGATACGGTACTAGTTCATGTGCAAGAAAACGTACATACTGCTTATACCTACTACCACTCGGATGATATTTTTCTTTTCTGTCATGAACATCTTTATAAGGAATGCCAATAACAATAACATCTTCTATTTCTTCATCTTTTACTAAAGCTTCGACCTGTCTTCCAACACGCCCAAGTTTAAAGTAATCTTGACCATCTTGTGCAATCAATAAACTATACTTATATAATGGTGAATAATTCTCTGGAAGATAAATGAGCAATGTTAATTCTTCCTGAAGTGCTTCTGAATAAAAGGAGTGCTCCTTAATAATACCTGTTTGCTTACTCATGGTTACCCCTCCTAAAACATGTGTGAAACCCCTTCCTATTTTATCACGCAACGATTCATTCATCCTTAAAAAAGCATAATTATTATGTTTTTAAGCAAAAAATGTTTAAAAATGTCGGACAAGGGTATTTTCCAAGTAAGACCTATTAAAAAAAGTGAGAGGAGAATCACAAATGAAAAAATCAAGCAAAGTGGTTTTATCCAGTGTTGCACTATCCACAATAGGGGTTACATCTTATTTATTAAAGGAAGAAAAAAGAAAGAACAAATTCATCTCTTCCATGCAAATGATGAAGAATAAAGCCATTAATTCTATAAATAAAGACAAGCAGGTTATGGAGAAATCTGGACACCCGGATCCACATGATATTGAAGATAATACGATGGTAGCTGAAGGTTCTATGTATGCTGTTAATTATTATGATGAAAAGAAAAAATAACGTGAACAAGGCCGACTTACATGTCGGTCTTTTTTATTTTGGTGAGAATTAGGGAAATACTAATTTTACCATTGACTTATTTCCTAAACCTACTATAATAAGTAAATCCGATAAAACAGATATGAATTAAAAAAGTAGGTGATATCAGTGTTTTTATCCATAAATAATGTTATGAAACAATTTAAAAACCGTGATAACAAAGAAGAAACAGTTTTAACAAATATAGATTTACAAGTGAAAGAAGGAGAATTTGTTTCCATCCTTGGTCCTTCAGGATGTGGAAAATCAACCTTACTTTCTATCGTTGCAGGCTTAACACAGGCAACTTCTGGTGAGCTTGTTCTACAAGGGAAACAATTAAAAGGACCTGGTAAAGAACGCGGCATGGTATTCCAACAAGCTGCATTATTTCCCTGGTTAACCGTTGAAGAAAATGTTATGTTTCCTCTTCGCAAGGAGCTTTCCAAGAAAGAGGCACAAGAAAGAGCTCATAAATTTTTATCTCTTGTACAATTAAGTCCATATGCCAAGCATTCCCCACATGAGCTTTCAGGTGGGATGCAGCAGCGTGTCTCAATTGCGAGAGCATTAGCAATGGATCCAGCTCTCTTACTAATGGATGAGCCATTTGGTGCTCTTGATGAACAAACACGTTCAAGACTTCATGAAGTCTTGGAAGAAGTGTTTTTAGAAACGAAAAAAACAATTCTTTTCGTTACACATAGCATCCATGAAGCATTAAAGCTTTCTGACAGAATTGTCGTTATGGGAACACAGCCAGGTCGAATTGTTGATATTATCGAGCTTGACTTTCCAAGACCACGTGAGCAAGCGCGTGAAGAGCTATTAGCTTACGAAGAACGAATTAAGAAATTATTAAAAACAGAAATAGATAAAGTAATAGAAAAGGAGCAGCAATATGCAGCCAGTCGTTAAACGAATACTTTTTTACGTTATTCTTTTAACTGTATGGCAGGCTACGGTAAAGCTTCTTGATGTTTCCGTTGCAATATTTCCTGCCCCTACAGATGTTTTCAATTCATTATATACAGGTTTTTTAGATTTAACACTTGTCTATGACTTAGTTGCAAGCTTTAAAAGACTTGTGATTGGCTTAGTCATTGCATTAATCTTAGGACTTATTTTAGGAGTAGCCTTAGCTAAATCAAAAACACTTGATGAAACATTAGGTTCATTAATTATCGCTTTACAGTCAGTACCAAGTATTGTTTGGTTACCTTTAGCGATTATGTGGTTTGGGTTAAATGAAGCTGCTGTTACGTTTATCGTCGTTCTAGGTGCAACACTTGTGATGACGATTAACATGAGAACAGGGATCAAAAATGTGCCACCACTTTATATAAAAGCAGCGCAAACAATGGATTATAAAGGCTTGAGCTTGTTCTTTAAGGTCATGATTCCAGCATCTATCCCTTATGTTGTAACAGGAACAAGACTTGCTTGGGCATTTGCTTGGAGAGCATTAATGGCAGGTGAGTTATTAAGTACAGGTCCTGGTCTTGGATATAAATTAAAATTCGCATCAGACTTTGGTGATATGAGCTTAGTGCTCGCGATTATGATTATGATAATGGTCATTGGTGTTATTGTAGATTTACTCTTTTTCCAACGTATTGAGAAAAACGTAATGAAAAAATGGGGATTAGATAGTTAAGGACTTTCTTAATTGGTGTGTCGCCAATTGCTTCCCTCTGACTACTGATTTCAAGTGTAAACAAGGTATCGTAGTCAAAGGTTATTTTTAACGAACAATCATAATTTAAAATGGAGGTTACATCATGAAAAAAGGACTATTATTTGCACTTATTTCGATTTTATTAGTAGGTGTCCTTGCAGCTTGTGGAACTGGTGGATCATCGAATACAAGCGGTAGCGGGAGTACAGAAGAGGTTGTGATTGGTTATTTTCCAAACATTGATCACGTACCTGCAATGATTTCAAGAGAAAAAGGTTTTTATGAAGATGCTCTTGGAGAAAACGTAAAAGTAACATACAAAACGTTTCCAGATGGAGCAGCGTTTATGACAGCTTTAAAAACAGGTGAAATTCAAGCGGGACTAGTAGGACCTGGTCCAGTAATGAACAACTATGCAAATGGTGCAGATGTGAAAATTATTGCAGGTGCATCTTCAGGCGGTACTGTTGTTGTTGCATCAGCAAAAAGTGGTGTTCAATCAGTTGAGGATGTTTCAGGTAAAACGTTCATCACACCTGGTGTAGGTTGCACACATGATGTTCAAATGGAAACATTTCTTAAAGATTTAGGAATTACATCAGCACGTATTGGTGGAACTCTTAAACATGTAACTGGTAACCCAGCTCAATACGGTGCAATGTTCGAATCAGGTAAAGTAGATCTTGCTGCTGTTCCAGAGCCGTGGGCATCACAATTAGTAAATGACGGTGCAAAAGTAATCGTTGATACAGATGAAATCTCATATGGTACAACATTACCTAACACAGTGTTAGTAACAAGTGGAAAACTAATTGAAGAAAATAAAGAGCTAGTAGCTAATATCGTAAAAGCACACGAACAAGGCGTAAACTTCATTAATGAAAATCCAGAAGAAGCACGTGATATCGCGATCAAAGCAATCAAAGACATCACAGATCAAGAATTAGATCCAGCGATTGTTGATAGTGCATGGGAGCGTGTATCTTACACAACAGAAGTAAATGCAGATGTTGTTCAAGAATTTGCAAATTCTTCATATGAATTAAAATTCCTAAAAGAAAAACCAGAATTTAGTGATCTAATTGACACTTCATTCTTATCGAAGTAGGAATCTATCGTGAAAAAAATAATATCAATTGTTATTGCTGTTCTAGCGTTGGTAGGCTGTTCTCAGTCTATCAACCTGGAAGAGCATTTTTCATTAAATGGAACTGTAGAGCCACTGGAAGCCGTGAATCAAAACGGAGAAGCTGTAAGAATGTCTGACTACGAAGACAAAGTTTGGATAGCTACGTTTATTTTTACAAATTGTGATACTGTCTGCTCGCCAATGACTGCTCACATTGCTACACTTCAAGAGCAGTTAAAAGATGAAAAAGCAGAAGCAGAGTTAGTTTCCTTCAGTATTGATCCAGAACATGATACACCTGAAGTGTTAAAAAAGTTTGGAAAACAATTCGGTGCTGATTATGAATCTTGGAACTTTCTAACAGGCTATGATCAAGCAGAAATTGAATCCTTTTCTAATATAAGTTTCTTAGCTCCTGCTGCAAAGCTTGAAGGCTCAACTCAATTTGTTCACAGTACCTCAATTTTTCTCATGAAAGGCAGTCAAATTCTAGAACAATACGATGGAGTATCAAACGTACCATTTGAAAAAATAATCGAAGATATCAAACTATTACAATAATTCTATTGCATTCTCCACTTGAATAAGGTACAGTAATAAAAAGTTAAACATTTTAAAAATTTCATATATTTCTTATCAAGAGAGGCAGAGGGACTGGCCCTATGAAGCCTCAGCAACCGGTTCATAACGAGTGAAGATCTGGTGGTTATGATATTTGCTAAGTTTAAAGCGAAACCTAGGTAAGGTTTTTAAAAGCACCGACAGATAATGAAAAAAGAAGCGAACAAAGCGTTTTTGATTGTTCGAAGCTTTTTTCATTGTCTGTCGCAGGCTTGCATCGCAAGCCGCAAGCACTGGCGTGCTTTTAAAAACTAAACCAACACAAATTAATGGTTTCTTTTACAAAAAGCAAATAAAGTAACAACACAAATACCAAGACTTCTACGAGTGCCAAGGTGCTAAATCCAGCAAGCCACACCAGCTTTATGCTTGAGAGATAAGAAGAAGCGCACTTTAACGACACAGTCTTCTTCTTAACGGGGAAGACTTTTTATTTTGCTTTTTTAAGACATGTACACTTTCTCTCATGTACATAATCATTAAATTTATATCTTAGGAGTGACAAACATGAGTAAACGTATCGAAACAAAATTAGCACAAATCGGCAACCGCAGTGAAAATGTAACAGGTACAGTTAACCCGCCAATTTATTTATCAACAGCCTATCGTCACGCAGGTATCGGTGAATCAACTGGATTTGATTATATCCGAACAGGAAACCCTACAAGACTATTAGTCGAAAAAGCGATTGCAGACCTTGAGCATGGCGACCGCGGCTTTGCCTTCAGCTCAGGAATGGCTGCCATCCAAACAATCATGGCCCTCTTCCAAAGTGGAGACGAACTGATCGTTTCTTCGGACCTTTACGGTGGAACATACCGTCTTTTTGAAAGAGAATGGAGAAAATACGGATTATCATTTCAATATGATGATTTCACAAATCCAGCTGAAACGGAAAAGTTGATCAATGAAAACACAAAAGCGCTATTCATTGAAACGCCAACTAATCCATTAATGCAGGAAACGGACATTAAAGAGCTAGTAGCAGTTGCGAAAAAGCATAACATACTCGTGATTGTTGATAACACTTTCTATACACCAGTTCTTCAAACGCCAATCTTAGATGGAGCGGACATTGTCATCCATAGTGCAACAAAATACTTAGGAGGGCACAACGATGTTCTTGCAGGCTTAGTTGTAACGAAAGGTCAGGAACTAAGTGAAGAATTCTTCCAACACCAAAACGCAATTGGTGCTGTTTTATCACCATTTGATTCTTGGTTGTTAATGAGAGGGATGAAAACTTTATCACTTCGTATGAGACAGCATCAGGAAAATGCTCAAAAGGTAGCGGCATTTTTAGAAGAGCATTCTGATGTACTTGATGTCTTATATCCAGGAAAAGGTGGAATGCTTTCATTCCGTTTACAAGATGAAGAATGGATTAATCCGTTTTTGAAAAATCTTAACACGATTTGCTTCGCAGAAAGCTTAGGTGGCATCGAAAGCTTCATCACGTACCCAGCAACACAAACACATATGGATATTCCAGAAGATATTCGAATCGCAAATGGTGTCTGTAATAAGCTGCTACGTTTTTCAGTTGGTGTTGAGCATGCAGAAGATATTATTGAGGATCTAACACAGGCATTTAAAGCAATGAAAGGAGTGGAAGCAGTTGAGCAATCATGATTGGTCATTTCAAACAAAGCTACTTCATAACGAGTCAAAGGTGGACCGCGGCACAGGATCGGTAAGTGTGCCGATTCACCATTCCTCTACTTTTCATCAATTTGATATCGATGAATTTGGGAAATATGATTATGCACGTTCAGGCAACCCTACGCGAGAAGCATTGGAGAGTGCCATTGCAGAATTAGAAGGCGGATCACGTGGATTGGCGTTCTCCTCTGGTATGGCAGCTATTTCTACCGCGTTTTTGCTGTTATCACAAGGAGATCATGTACTTGTAACAGAGGACGTGTATGGGGGGACTTTTCGTATTATCACAGATGTATTAACTCGATTTGGAATTGAGCATACATTTGTAGATATGACAGATCTTCATCAGGTTGCGTCTGAAATTCGTCCTAATACGAAGGTAATTTATATGGAGACACCTTCGAATCCATTGTTAAAAGTAACGGATATTAAGGGGATTGTGAATCTAGCGAAGGCAAATAACTGCTTAACTTTCTTAGATAATACGTTCTTAACACCAGAGTTACAGCGACCTTTAGAGTTAGGCGTTGATGTAGTGTTGCACAGTGCAACGAAGTTTTTAGCGGGGCATAGTGATGTGCTTGCAGGTCTTGCTGTTGTGAAGGATCCTAATTTAGGCGATCGTTTGTATAAATTACAAAATGCATTTGGTGCCGTTCTTGGTGTGCAGGACGCATGGCTAGTTCTTCGTGGATTAAAGACATTGCATGTACGCCTACAGCAGTCTCAAGCATCTGCCTTAAAAATAGCTGAGTTTTTAGCGGAGCACCCGAAGGTAGAAGAGGTATATTACCCAGGCTTGAGCTATCACCCAGGTCATGAAACACAAAACTATCAAGCGGATGGTCCTGGAGCAGTGTTGTCATTTAAATTAGCTGACGCAGCGGCAGTTAAGACTTTGGTTGAAAATGTGGAGCTTCCGGTGTTTGCGGTTAGTTTAGGTGCAGTGGAATCTATATTATCGTATCCTGCTAAAATGTCACATGCGGCAATGCCTCCGGAAGAGCGTGAAAAGCGTGGCATTTCAGATGGACTGTTAAGATTAAGCGTTGGACTTGAGAAGGTTGAGGATTTAATTAAAGACTTTGCTGCAGCTTTGGAGAAGGTGCCTGCTGATGCAAAGAAGAATGTGAATGTGTAAATTTTGAGCTGACTCTTTGTGGAGTCAGTTTTTTTATGGGTGAGGTATTTATTTGATAATAAAAATCCCTTCTCTAAAAGAGGAACAGTTTGTTTTGTTCCTCTATTTGAGAATAAGAGATGCTTAAAGAGTAGGTAATTTCATTGCTGTATCCATATTTTTTAAATTCAGCTGTATTTGTTCATGGGTATCAAATGCATGATACCAGCCTTTTTCCACCATATAACTTGAGATTCTTTCATGCATATCCAGTGCTTCCTCTAAATGACGAGTGAGAGTATGTTTAATTTCTGGAGTGCCTGATTCAGTGAGGGCAATTGCATAGTTTCTTACTCCACTTTTTGCAGAAATTAATAAGTCCATTGCAACAACTTGATCGGTTAATGCTTTCATACCAGTTAAACTTTCAATGATTGAGTTCATGTTCCTTCATCTCCTAACTAATACTTTGGTTTTGCTTTAGAAAGAATGGAGGAGTACTCCTCTAACTGACGGGTTGATATTGTAATATCTTGCTGCATGATGTCTTTTAGTTCTGGATCAGATACAAGTGCTCTCATCGTTTTGGACTTTGTTAAACAAGTTGTCTTAAATGCCGCAATTTCCTGAACTTCAAGAACTTCATGTAATACGTAGTCCATGATTTATAGCCCTCTTTTCCTAAGGTTTTAATACAACTTTTATACAATTATCTTTTTTTGTATCAAAAATTTCATAAGCGTGCTTTGCTTCACTAAGTGGTAGTACGTGACTGACAACATCACCTGGATCAATTTTTCCAGTAGAAACGAGTTCAAACATGTAAGGCATTAGGTGAATCATTGGAGCTTGCCCAGTGCGGATATTTACGTTTCGTTGCATAATATCTCCTAATGGAAAACCGTTATATCGGCCACCATACACGCCAGTAATTTGGATGGTTCCGCATTTTCGAACAGCTTGAGAAGCCATTACGAGTGCACTCATTGCCCCACCTTGAAGTCTTAAACCGGTCGCTAGGAATTCCATGTCAGTCATTTTTCCGTCCATACCAACTGCGTCGATGACAACATCTGCTCCGCCTTTTGTAATTTCTTTCAGATAACTTCCCACATTTTCATGTTCCTCAAAGTTAACGGTTTCCACTTTGTTTGTTCTTTTTGCATGCTCTAAACGATAGGGAATATAGTCAACAGCAATTACTCTTTTTGCTCCTTTTAACCAACAAAACTTTTGAGCAAAAAGGCCAACTGGGCCACAGCCTAGAACAATGACAGTATCGCCAGCTTTGACACCAGCATTTTCAACACTCCAATAGCCTGTTGACATGGCATCAGCAATGACACTTAACTTCTCATCAGGTTCTTCACAGCTTTCAGGTATTTTAAAGTGAGTAAAATTGGCAAAAGGAACTCTTAAGTATTCAGCTTGTCCACCTGGATAACCACCTGTGTTACCTGAATAGCCAAAGTATGCACCCATTTCTCCGTTATCATTTGAGTTATCACATTGACTCTCAAGATTGCTTTTACAATATTGACATTCACCACATGCGATATTAAAAGGAATAATTACACGATCCCCTTTTTTTACCTTCGTAACTTCAGGGCCCACCTCTTCTACGATACCCATTGGCTCATGGCCGATCACATAGTCTTCTTGCATATTTGGTATCATTCCGTGGATTAAATGCAAATCAGATCCACAGATGGCTGTACTTGTTACTTTGATAATCATGTCATCTGGCTTTTGGATTTTTGGATCTTCTACTTCTTTTACTTCAACATTTTTGATGCCTTGATAGGTTACGGCCTTCATTCAACTAACCTCCAATGTTAATGTTCATCAGGTGTACGATCAAACATCCCTTTTCGATTGGTTTCAACAGGGAATAGATTCATGTTTCCAACCATAATTGTGTTTTTGGCGGATAGCTGATCTAATTTATATTGTTCTTGTAGATCATGAGGATGAAACCATTTTTTCTCGACCATAAGCTCAGTAATTTCTTGATGCATGGCAATACTCTGCATTAATTGCTTACGCAGCATGGCTCTTAAGTCAGGTGATGCGGTTTCAGTTAATGCCGTAGCTGTATTTCGTACCGCATCTTTTGCTCGCATAAGAAAATCCATGGCAAACGTGGTATCTGCTAACTCAGGAACATGTAAGGAATTAATTGGATCTAAATGATCGTTATTCAATGCTACTACCTTCCTTTCAATTGATTATTGGTGTTGGACGGCTTTCAGGTACTGGCGCTTCAAAAGGAGCACGTTGATAAATCGCTTGTAACTCGGTTAATGCCTGAATCGATTGATCAACATCTTTTTGCATTAAATTTTTTAGATCTTGATCAAAAACTAGTCCTTGCATAAGCTTTGATTTAGCCACACATAAAGTTTTGAAGTTTATCATTTCATGTAAGTCTATAGATTCATGAGCTGCTAATTTTTGTGAATCCATTATTTGTTAACCTCCCTATTTTGATACGCTTCAGTATTTTCCCCGAATTATGGTCATTCATAATTTGTAAAAAATGACTGCGATTTGATTTCTCAGTTAGTGAACATACAGAAAAAGTTGGAAAACTTCGAATCATATAAGGAGGTACTACGTACGTCTACGTTGAAGTAAGACCTATGGATGAATAAGGAGGAAAGATGATGTTGGATTTTGATATGAATATAGATCAATTCGCCAAAATTAAAGTGATCGGTGTTGGCGGAGGTGGTAATAATGCGGTTAACCGAATGATAGAAGATGGAGTTGAGGGTGTTGAATTTATTGCAGCAAACACAGATGCACAGGCTTTAAATCAATCAAAAGCTGAAATTCGGATGCAAATCGGTGCATCATTAACAAGAGGTTTAGGAGCAGGGGCAAATCCTGAAATTGGTCGAAAAGCAGTGGAAGAAAGTAAAGAGCAGCTTAAAGAAGTATTACAAGGAGCAGATATGGTCTTCGTTACAGCTGGAATGGGTGGTGGAACAGGAACAGGGGCAGCACCTGCTATAGCGGAAATTGCCCGTAATCTTGGTGCTCTAACAATTGGAGTTGTCACACGTCCTTTTAAATTTGAAGGCTCAAAGCGTTCAAAAAATGCTGCAAGCGGTATTGAGGCCATGAAGGAATCAGTTGATACCTTAATTATTATTCCAAATGATCGCTTATTAGAAATTGTTGATAAAAAAACAAATATAATGGATGCTTTCCGTGAAGCAGACAGTGTTCTTCGTCAAGGGGTGCAGGGGATTTCTGACTTAATTGCTGTACCAGGTTTAATTAACCTTGACTTTGCTGATGTGAAAACAGTTATGTCTCATAAAGGAACAGCACTAATGGGCATTGGAATTGCGAAGGGAGAAGACCGGGCTGCGGTCGCTGCACAAAAAGCCATCAATAGTCCGTTACTTGAAACGTCCATTAATGGTGCTCAAGGTGTAATCATGAACATCACTGGTGGTACAAACCTAAGTCTTTTCGAAGTTCAAGAAGCAGCTGATATGGTATCTAATGCATCTCATGAGGATTTGAATATGATCTTTGGTTCAGTGATTAATGATCACTTAAAGGATGAAATTATCGTAACGGTCATTGCAACTGGTTTCATTGAGCAAGAGGAGGCACCACCATTGATCCAAACAAATTCACAGCCACAAAGAGAAAGAGTAGAAAATACGAATCAATATGAAAATCAGCGTATACAACGGGATGTTGGTTACCGTGAAGAACCGGTTCAAAATTTTAGTCGCCATAATGAACAACAGGAAGATTCACTGGATATCCCAACGTTTTTAAGAAATAGGCAAAATCGTAGATAAAACTGTGGAATGAGTACATAGATATAAACTGAGTATAGTAAGGGGAAAGAGATTGGGAACTATATAAAGTGTCCAATCTCTTTTTTTATTTTCTTTATGTAATCGGGCTTAATAAACCTTTCATATTTTTCATGCATGTACCCAAATGTTTCCTCATATATAAAAGGGAGCTACCGCTTTACACAATTTTACAAAAGGGGGAACAAGCGTGAAAAAAATGCGTAATAGCTTGTTGTTTGTTATGATGCTTGCTTTTATGATGGTGGTCGCTGCATGTAGCGGGGAAACAGAATCGGAGAGCTCTAGTGAAGAAAAAGAGGAAACAACAGAAAGCACATCAGAAGAAAAACAAGACTTAAGCTTACTTACTGGCGGAACTGGTGGTACATATTATCCGCTAGGCGGGCAAATTGGTAAGATCATGACAGACAATACAAACGCAAATATTACACCACAAACATCAGGTGCTTCTGCTGAAAACATGGAAACGTTAAGAGCTGGTGAGGCTGAACTAGCATTTACACAAACAGATATCGCGGCATATGCGCTTGAAGGAAAAGAAATGTTTGAAGGAAATGCAATTGATACTATTCAAGCAATTGGATCACTTTATCCGGAAACCATTCAACTAGTCACGACCAAGGATAGTGGAATACAATCAGTAGAAGACCTTAAGGGGAAAGCTGTTTCTGTTGGAGCTCCGGGTTCAGGTGCTTATATTAACGCTATGCAAGTTTTAGAGGTTCATGGTTTAACAGCAGAAGATATTAAACCGCAAAATCTATCATTTGATGAGTCAACGGATGGTATCCAGGCTGGAACAATTGATGCTGCGTTCATTACTGCTGGAACACCAACAGGAGCTGTTGAAGCACTATCAGCTCAAGCAGACATTGTCATTGTTCCAATTGCAGACGACAAAGTTCAAGAGCTAATGGATCAATTTCCATACTACTCAAAAGACACAGTTGCAGCTGGAACATATAATATTGAAGAAGATGTAAACACAGTAGCAGTAAAAGCAATGCTTGTCGTCACAAAGGATCTAGACGAAGAATTAGTCTATGAAATGACAAAAGCATTGTTTGAAAATACAGATTCAATAACACATGCAAAAGGTGAATTCATCACACCTGAATCAGCACTTGAAGGTGTGGGAAATTTAGAATTCCATCCAGGTGCAGCTAAGTATTTTAAAGAAAAGGGCCTTCAATAAGAATAGGATAGTAGGGAAATAAGAGAAGAATGCTGTCTAAATGGGGCAAGAATGTAGGGATTAATGCCCCTTTTGACAGCATTCAAATATTTTCTGGGAAATAAGTCGAATAGTGAAGTTGGACGAGATGTATTGACTTGAATAGTTCTTCAGAATATAATAGAATATGTAGCTTTAAGAGCTATTATACAACTAAATAACGATCCGATAGTTCAGTGGGAGAACACTACCTTGACAGGGTAGAGGTCTTAGCCTAAAATCATCATATAAAATATTACGACTTGTTAGCTCAGTGGGAGAGCACTTCCTTGACAGGGAAGGGGTCGGGGGTTCAAGTCCCTCACAGGTCATCCTAAAGCACTTTTTGTAAAAGTGCTTTTTTTCATGCCTTGGTCACATTTTGGTCACGATTGTTAAAATTGAACGCTTTTTGAGGTATTAATTTTATGTACTTTAAATAAGTCCTTTGTGAACGAAAAAAACAGTTGATTATTCATTTTAGGAGGTCAAGCGATGGAATTGCAATTGTACTTTTATAAACCAATGATGCGGTCATATATGAGAGAACTTGAAATTGTTGGGGATTATTATTATAAGTCTAAACCTGTATTTGAAATTTCAGAAGATTATATTTACAAAGAGGTTGACAAAATATTTTCCTCTTATGTTATTTCAGAAGATACAGACCCCTCGGTAATTGCTGATTCCATGGAAGAAATGGGTGTGGAATTGTTCGAGTCATATCAAATGATGAAGTCTAATCATTTATTTATTACGATTTCTATGCTTGCTCATATGTGGGAACAACAAATCATTAAGTTTATTCGGCGGGAACTCAATAATGATTTAAAAGACCCAATAGGGGCATTGACTTATAAAGATGCAAAAGAAACTTTGGAGGATTTTGGTGTAAAGGTTACAAAAAGGGCTTCATGGACAAAGATAAAAGAGCTAAGACATCTGGTTAATACGATTAAACATGGAGAAGGGGTTTCGGCAGCAAAACTGAGGAAGCTGCGACCTGATTTTTTTACAGGGGAAGGGTTCTTTAAAGATGATAATTATGATATTTTGAAATTAAATGGTTCAGTATTGTTGGACCCTTATTCACTAAATGTAACGGAATCTGATTTGTTTGATTATATAAAAGCGACAAAGACCTTTTGGGAAGAAATGCCAGAGAGAGCATTTTATAATATTAGAACACAGACGAGTCGTATCGTTCAAAATGATTAGAAAAGCAAAATGCCTAATGGAAAATAAAAGCAGCCTAAACTTTGATAATTTAGGCTGCTTTATAAATGGTTGAAATCAATACGATAAAGGTATATTGTTCGATATTTCATTTAAGCAAACTTCCAAATATCTCCGCTGCTTGGTCTTGAAGTGTAGATGAAACATGAGTATACCTGTCCATTGTTGTTTTAATATTCGAGTGCCCTAGCCTTTCGGATACAACTTTCATATTAACTCCATTTTCCATGAGTAATGTGGCATGAGTGTGACGGAGGCTGTGAAAGGTAATTCTAGGTACACCTGCTTTTTCTGTTATTAAATCCATACTTCTCCCAATATTTCTTGGGTTAACTGGGGTACCTTCCTTTGAAGAAACAACTAGGTTGAATTTTGAAAAATTCCCTTTTAAAGCGTTTTTCTTTATTTCAAATTTTTCTTTTAAAACTTTTAGTTCATCTAATACATTTGGTGGAATTTTAATGCTTCTAATTGATTGTTTCGTTTTAGCTTTTTTCTCAAGAAGTTTTCCATCCCCAGTTAGAGTTTGTTGGATATTTATATAACCATCTTTAAAATCTATTGCATCCCATGTTAATCCTAAAATTTCGCCTCTTCTGCATCCACAGGCAATTGCTAGTAAAAATGCTGGATAATAAGCATATCCTTTGGCAACTTCTAAAAACTTATTCATTTCTTCGTCTGACCAAACGGTTGTTACCGTATTTTTTTCTTCCTGCTTCTTAAGTTCTTTAGCGGGATTATTAGCTAAATAACCATGCTTTACAGCATAACTAAACAGCATTTTTAACACAGCAATATGCTTCGCAACATAATTTTTTGTATAACCTTTTTTATACATTTTGTTAACAAAAGAAATTAATGTCTGGTAGGTTATTTTTGCAATTTGTAAATTTCCTAATTCAGGTAAAATGCTTGTTGTCAATACTTGTTTGTAAGTCTTGAATGTAGAATACCGTATCTCAAATTCTTTTTGCTCCAGCCACATTCTCGTTAGCTCGGAGAAGAGCATCTTACTTGGTTCTGTATATGTACCTCTGTTTAATTGTGATTTAATTTCCAGTACAGCAGCTTCTACTTCCTTTTTTGTTGCCTTTGTAATCCGTTTTTGTTTTCTTTCTCCGTTAATACCCACATCAATTACGCAGGTATATTTATCTCCCCGTTGTTTTATTTTCAATTTCATATGTATCCCTCCTTGAAAAATATAACCTTATTACGCCGCACATCCTGTATGTAAGCAAGTTGAAATTTATTCCAGTTTTCGTATGTGCTGTTTTGCTGTCCCAATCTAGCGCCCTGAATTTCAGGACGCGGTGTTACTCTCTAACCATCGGACTAGATTCGGCTTAAAAATAATGATTCTTCGACCAATTTTCTTGACAGGAAAGTCTTCAGTTTTAACAAGTGTATATGCTTGTTCTCGACCGATACCGAGGTACTCTTTTAATTCCATTACAGTTAAAATATCAGGCAACGCATCTAATCCTTTGTTTATCATTCAAAACTTCCTCCTTCTAACCATTTGATGAACTTTTCCTTCGAAAAGAAATTGATATCTGCTAATTTCATATTTTGAAAGTCTTTGGTTTTTATCAGTTGATATGCTTGTCGTTGACCAATTCTTAAAAATTGCTTTATTTGTTTTGGTGTTATGTATTCAGGTAAATCTTTAAGCAACAGCATCTTATGTATCCCCCTCGTATTTCCATTTCCTCTTGTCCCTTGTGGTATTAATAATTTGCCATATGAATTTAACGCATACAATATTGAAAACAGAAAAAATTTGTTGTATGGACTTCAAAAAAATTATATAAAAGGCAATTAAAAATAAAAGAATTGGTGATTCATAAACCCTATTAATTTACATATTTTGATAAAAGGGGAAAAATATTTGAAAAGGCGGATAATAATACATGGCAAAATACGGAATAGAAGCATTCGATGAGCTCCCAAGTAGTAATAAACGAAGAAGATTGTTTTCCTTTCTGGACACAATGGGTGATGATAAAACAACACTTTTGGAAAAACTCGATGAAAAACTGGGGAATTTCAAACCGAATGAAATACCTGTTCCCAAGAACATTGAAAATGTAGATGGCTTTTCACACCGATGGGACCTTGATATTTTCTTCAAGGTGATTAAGAAGTTCTTGGATGATAATTCTTCAGAAATAGAAAATGGGAGAGAAATTGCTTATGTCGGCGATATTGATACATTTATTCCATTTTACGGGCATTTTCTGTTTATTGATGAAAAAACTTCAACAAATGGTTTGAAACTAACACAGCTATCGTCTTATTTAGAACTTGCGGATAGATTTGATACAACAATATGGTGCTTAATGGGTCCTACACCAGGCGCAAAGAGTACAGTCGATTTTAATCGTATTTATAAACTCTGTGTTATTAAATCATTTGGGAGATATGAATTATTTCAGGGAAATCTGAATGAAGTTCTGGATTACTTTCACTTATGGCTTAATGAATGCCGTGAAAATCCAAATACTGATTATTTTCCTTACATCGAAACAGCTCGAGAGATAATGGATAATGTGCAAAGGATGGAAAATTATAAAAGTTTATCATATGAAATGCTCATGAACGACTACTTCCGTTATATGGATAATGTGGAGAAGGGTAAATAAATGTTATTTTTTGGAGAGAGGAGAACAATGCGGAATTAAAAGCAAAATAAAACGCTGGGGCTATCCCCAGTGTTTTTATTTATGTGACCAAGCAAATATATTTTAATTTCTTCCGCTTTAATACCATATGAATTATCTGATTTCAACATAGAATTTCAGGAAATCCACATTGTAGAATACTTATACTTCAAAGAACTGAAGGATTAATAATCAAGGAGAGGATATCATTGTATTTTACTAACGCGGAACACAAAGGGAATTATGAATTCTTAATGGGGATGTACGAATTAACTAGCGGTGAGGATGTGCAGTATGAATCAAATATTTATGTTGCAGCGTATCCTGGAATCTTTAAGTGTTTGGATATCAATACGATTGAAACATCATCGGGTCCACTGTTTATGGTTACAAAATGGAATGATGAAGAAAGCAGACATGTTGTTAGTGCAGCAGCTTTGACTGGTTCGACTAAGCGTCTTGTTGAAGTTGGCTTGTCATTGTATAACGGTTATGAAATAGGATTAGATGATGTTTTTGGTTCATTTGCATCGGATGAGTTAATTGATATGTTTTTTCAAGCATGTAGAATTAGAGCGCACCGTTAGAACATAAAATGGGTTGCATTTATAAATATAAAACAAGGAAAATAATCGTTTTGATGGTATTAAAAAAAGAGGCTCAAGCCTCTTTTTTGGATGTCGATGGTTCTTACTTATAAATCGGGGTCCTCCATGAAAACGCGGAATCACTTATCAATTATCATATTTTGCAGAGATTGAAAGAATCCTTCATTAAAATTAGAGGACTCCTAAATATTTTTGATTTTAGGAGGGTTAATAAATGGCAATAAATGATTACAATCGAATTCATGAAAATGAAGAAATAGTCAGTACAGATGAATCAAGCGTTACGGTGAAAGATAAAGACACAGGGAATTTACGAGTATTGCGTCTAATTGATTTAAACGAAAATGAAGTAAAAGATAAAGAGCTAGCAGAAAAAATTAGAAATCACTTCAAAAGAATGTCAATGAGGAAAACGGATTGGAGAGGGTCGTATTTTATGACAAAAACTGAGTCTAGTCTTGACTTAAAAGACCAATTAACATTAACAGATAGACGATATCTTATGATTTTAATGATATATGCACAATTTGATAAAAAACCTTTTGAGAAAAATGGAAAAGCATTATCCAACAAGGATATCGCAAAAATATGGAAAATCGATGAAGTAAATGCTTATAAGAAGCTCGCAAAATTTTGTGAACTGGGTATCATTAATCAAATAAAAAACAAAAATGACAAAAGGAAAGCGAATTATGTAATAAATGATACATATTTTGTAATGGGGAAATTGAAAAGTCAAGAAAAATTTGTAAAAGTCTATCAAAGTAAGCTAAAAGAAATATTAGATAACATACAAAAAATTGAAGACAACAAAAACAGAAAAAGAAATAAGCCTATTGATATAAAGGATGTAATTGGTATTCTGCATGCGGTTATTCCATATTTTCATTTTCAAACATACTATTTGGTGAAAAATCCAGACGAGAAAATAACCATTGAAGGAGAAGCGGTTCTAGATGCATTAGAGAGAACTCCTAAAGCTTTAAAACACTTGCCTAAAACTCAAATTGGAAGAATTTTAGGGCATAGGAATCCTGATAGACCCACCATTGATAAATACTTTTCCATCCTACAACAAGCGGGTGCAGTCATGGTTTTAACCACAAATGGGAGAAGTCGTTATCTCGTTCACCCTGATTTAATGTTCCGCTTGGATTCAAACGGTCAGGACGAATATACAAGACATATTCGTGCTCAATTTGGTCAGCACGACAATTAGAACATTTATCCAATCTTTTTCGTACATAATTAGAAAAGTGTGGTTTGAGTACATAACAATTAATAAAAAGTGTGGTCTCTTTACATAGTATCTTAAATAAAAAAAGCGTGGTCTTGTTGCATAATATTTTTAATAAAGCTTAGGGAATACAAGGAATAAATATTTTTCGGAAAGTTTGAAAAATAAATATCTCCTTTCTTTAATCTTTATCCCCATTAACCGAGATTGATAAAGATAATTTTTAATGATGTATATTTCCTCCATAAACAATTACATAATGAATATTTTGAAAGAACAACCATATTAATAAAAATAGACTGGTTAGGTCATAACTGATAATTCCTCGAATCCCATTTCAATACATATGCCATTTACAGGTATAGGTATATGATAATTGTTTAGGGAGGAACTTAATAATGAATTACCAAACTAAGTTACAGACGCTCAAGCTTTTCTTGGAGGATAAAATCAGATATTGCGTTCATGAAGGTTCATCAAGGGATAATAAGTATTTAAAAAATCAAAAAAGGATTTATTGTGAAGTTCTGGCTATGTTAAAAGACCTAAATTGAAAGTTTTCCAAAAAAAGCCCACTCCTGTACTGGAGGGGCTTATCATTTTCTTTTGGCTGGATGACTATTTTTAGATTGAGAACTCATTTTTCTCTGAATTTTATTTAAATCTTGTTGAAATTTCTCCATTTGTTCAAAACCTGATGCCATATTTTCAAATACTGAATTTCCACTAGCCAATTGTCCAAATATATCTTTCGCAATATCCGTTTGAGCATTTTTCTCATAAAGCTCTGCTTGTTTTTCCATTTGAATCTTCATTTTTTCAATTTCAAAGGCTGCCTTTTGATTGTCAATTTCTTGTTTTGCCTTTATCATCTGTATTTCTGCATCATTTTGTGCCTTTATCTTCTCGAGTTCAGTTTGTTGTAACTCTTTTATCTTTTGTATTTCGGTTTCTAGCGCCTTATTTGACTGATACCTAGCAATAAGAAATGAAATAACTGATGTTATTATCGCTGGTACAATTGCTACCAATAGGGGAATTACAACTGTCGTAATAGTTTCAGCCTTTTCCATTGGAAACACTCACTTTCAAAATAGTATGCAAAAAAGTCTTTCATTTGTTGTTTTTTGATTGCGTTAAACTATTTGCGTTATAATAGTGTAAAACACTTAACAATGTAACAATGTAATTAATCAATATTTTAAGGAGGATTTGCACTTTGTTTTGTGATTGTGGCGGATTACTTTTCGTTATAGGTATTGAAGAACCACCAGCTCATTTATCAAAAACTGAAAAGTTATTATATAAGCGTGTTTGTGATGTTCAATGTCATAAATGTGGTAAAGTTTTGTACTCCCAACCATATGACGAGGGTACAACTATTAACAGTTTTAGACCAACCAAGAAAATATAGTGGGGACAGTTGGTCAATTGAATGTTTAGATAACGAAAAAGAACGACATTGTATTGCCGTTCTTTTTCTAAATGTTTCTAACTTATAAGCTGCACTTTTTTGTCAGATTGGTCATTACTTATAAAACCTGATAAAGCCTCAGCTAATTTCATTCCAACATACCACATTAACACAGGTGGAATCGCATTACCAAGTGCTTTATACTGTGTTCCCTGTGCTCTTACCAATTTGTAGGAATCAGGAAAAGATTGTATTCGCGCAACTTCTCTTGGCGTAAACCTCCGATATCTATCAGCTATTTTTAGAACAGGGTCCGTACTATTAAGACTAACTTTAGCAAGATGTGCTCCCACTGTATTACATGGTTTATTAATATCTTGAGCTCGTCCTTTGTTCATATCTTTCTTCGCCCTTAACATTCCTTCAACTGCTCTTTGGCTAAAATAGTATTTTTCGTCTATTTCATTCTCAGGGAAAATAACATCTTTTAGTGGAACAAAGCTTTTGTCAAAAAGCGTACCTTCTTCAAAATAAGTAGGTTCAGGGAATTCAAAATTAACATCTATGTCATTTCGTATTCCTATGATAAATACACGAAATCTATTTTGAGGAACTCCAAATTCAGCAGCATTTAAAAGTCTATACTTAACTGTATATCCTGCGTTTTGGAATTCACTTACAATTAGTGGAAATGCTTCTCCTTTATTTGCAGATAGAAGACCTTTAACATTTTCTGCAATAAAAGCCATTGGTTGCTTCTTTTTTAATACACGCACCATTTCGAAAAAGAGCTTTCCGCTAACATCATTCTTAATGCCTAGTCTCTTTGGATTTTGTGCCACAATCGAAAAAGAAACGCACGGGAACCCACCAACCAAAATATCATGTTCAGGAATATCATCCTCATGAACAGTTCTTATATCCCTGACATCGGGATTAATATTAAAGTTTTCACTAAAGATTTCTGCAATTTTTTCATCAATTTCATTTGCATAAACTGTTTCAAAAGGTAGCTTTTCATATTGTTCTCCTAAGAACTCAAAGCCTCCTTTAAGTCCTAAATCTCCTCCACCGCAACCAGAAAACAATGAGGCAACTTTAAACATTTTTAACCACCTTCTTTATATTAAAAGTGTCTCCTCTTTACCACATTTCTTAGGGTCGAAAATAATATCCATCCCATTTCGCGGAATTGCAGACAAATTACCATTTTTATAATTTCCTACAGGGTCTTGAATAGTAAATAATTTTAAAGAACCTTTAGTAACCATTAATCGATATACAAAGTACCTATCTTTATGGGATTCCGCTGCACTCCATTCATTCGGAGTTAAATGGAAACGCATGAATGCTAACGGAGTTGAACTTGATGTAGTCTTTACCTCTATATTACGGTGAGTCTCATCAATCTCCCTAGAGTTTATATCATACCCTATAGCATACATAGTAGGAATTAATTTTATCAAATGCTCAAGGTCAGGTCTACCTTCTTGAACTATTCGTTTCTTTTCGTGATTCAAGATTAAACTTTCACCAATTGAACCTATACTACCAGTAGAAGATAAGCCACCTTCTGCAATAACTCTGTCTAGGTCAATAATACTTTTTAACTCTTGATATTGAGTTGAGGTGTCAGCAACTAGGGCAATAATATCAGTGTCAAAGAATCCTTCATCACGCTCAGTGTTAAAATATGTTACCCATTCCGCATCTAACTCTTTAACCTCTTCAAGTGTTAGTAAAGAGATATCTGAAATTTTTTCGTAATAATCAAATAAATCTTTGGTTGGATTTAAAAACCTGCGAATTGCAATACTTTCCACCTGGTTAATGTAATATTTATTATTAGGTCGCTTGACGAGTAGGTTTGCTTGAACCATATAATCAAGAATATCACCTGCGTACCTTACAACATCACCTGTCCAATCATAATCTAAATCCTTCTGTCTGTTCTTTATTATTAATTTCCATGTCTCTTTTGATGGTCTTCCATCCCTAGTTACACGAAGGTCATTAAAAATACAGTGAGTCGCCTCCGACTTACTAATGCCTGCTCGAACGCCGTCATTTTCTTCAGCTTCACTTAACATTCCAAGGATATATGAACACGGTCGGAAGTTAATCCCATTTTTAAGATATTCTAAATTAATATGCGGCTTTAAAAAACCGCCTGGGTACTGAAAATGATAGCAGAAAAGTTTAAAAAATTTCACTAAATCTTGATTTGTTGCTAACTCTATAGCTCGATTACTTGGTTTAAGATAATCTCCTTCTTGTACAATAAAAGAAAAAAGCGCGTCGATTTCGGTTCGCCAATTATTTATTGTCTTTTGCTTTTTTGAAAGGTTACCTGGATATTTTTTTATGGAAAAATCTAAATCTCCAATAAAATCCTTAATTGGTTTCTTTCCAATTGCTGCAATTTCTGAAGCAATGTAGATTAAAACATTTTCTATATCATTCTTGAAGCGGGGTCTTGGATGATGTAATCTAAAATAATGCTTGTTCGGTACATTGTACAATGTCAATTGATTTCACCCCAGAGTTTAAACTAAGATAGATATTTTAATAGCTCTTCAGCTATAGCTTTTGCCAATAATGGTGGAACGGCATTTCCTACTTGTCTATATTGCTGAGTTCTATTCCCATAAAAAATAAAATTATCAGGAAAGGATTGAAACCTAGCGTTTTCTCTAACAGTTGGTACTCGATTAGCTTTGTAATGGAAGTGATGGCGATGTCCTGTATCAATGGTTAAACTTGGTTTTTTACTATGATATCTTGTCCAAGCCACATTAAAATTTCTAGTCCCTCTGTATTGTTCAGGTAGGTCTTTGTAATTGCCACCTTCTGGAACAAGGCTTATTATTTTTTTCGTTTGTTCATTATGGTTAGTAGCCTGATGATTATAAATCACCTCTGAATTTGCTCTACAGTACCTTTGGTATTCATTTTGTGGGGCACCTGTATAGTGCTCAATTTCATTTCCAAAAGATTCTTCTAATAGGGGTAAATCACTTGTTGCTTCCTGAGCAGTTATCCAATCATTTTCAAAGAATATCTTTGGCTCAGGGAAAGTGAATTTTTCTCCATTTTTTAACCCAACAAAAAATACTCTTTTTCTTGTTTGCGGCACACCATAATCAGCAGAATTTAATATTTGATAATTAACATTATAACCCATTTGTTGGAATTCTTCTAAGATACTTTCTTTTATTGCCCCTTTAAACAGACTTACCAACCCAGGGACATTTTCGATAACAAATGCTTTTGGTTGCAGTTCTTGAACAATCCTGATAAATGATAGGTAGAGCTTATTTCTGGGGTCATGTAATTTTCGGGGTCCCGCTAAAGACATCCCCTGACAGGGAGGACCTCCAATAATCACATCAATACTTTTACCCCCTACTAATCTTCTAATTTCTTCTCCTGAAACTTCAGTGATATCTGTAGTAATACCGATGCTACCTTTATGATTCTTTTCAAAAGTGTTTATAGCAGCCTTATCGTTATCGATTCCCAATAATGTGTTATACCCAGCTAATTCGAAACCTAATGATAAACCTCCACATCCACTAAAAAGGTCAATGATGTTCATGTTTTTATCTCCTTAAACCTATATTCAAGTATTATCTTCATCAAAAAATAATTACTAGTGGTAAATTCATTCGTAATAACTAATTGTAACAAAAAAGAACAAAATGCTGTATGGAAATCATTGATAATGTAAAAAGCATCATTTCCGAACTAACGTTCCTATTATAACAGCTTTTAATAAGCCTATGTATATTAAAAATATAAATTCAAAATGTAGCAAAAGGAGATGACTCAAATGAATACAACGGATGATAAAGCAGATAAAGTAAGGGAGCAATTAATTGAAGAGCTTAAAAATGAAGGAACGACAATCAAAAAGATTCAAGAATTATTTGAAGCCTTCGGAGTATAGCAATATTTCTCAGAAACCTGAATGAAAAATAAAAATAAAGGTAGTGTCAAAAGATT
>NZ_NUMC01000136.1:0-41338 GCF_002577655.1 Bacillus sp. AFS040349
TGACATAGTACGCTGTCACTACCCGGTTTTTGTCGAATTAAAATAACTTATTTGTACATATTAAAAATGATATTGCTGTAAGGAGGGGTCATTTATGTCTAAAGAAGGCAGACAAAATTCGGAGCAATCAACTAAGCAGATGGCAAAGCAACAAGGCAAAAATGATATTGAATTTGGTACAGATGTTCAAATAGGAAATAGTCAGCATCAGAGCCAAAAGAAGAGCGGTAGACAGATGAATAAAAAGTAAGTTGAACTAATAAAGAAGCAGCTAAAAAGTTATTAGCTGCTTTCTTTCATTTCTATTTTATCTGCTCTTTCATCTGATCTGTCATATACTTATCAGGTATAGAACCATACCATTCATTTCCGTCCTTTAGAATGAGTTTCACATAATAAGTATGATCTGATGAATACTCAGTAAAGTGGCGGATAAGTGTTGTTAGAGACTCTTTATCAGTTATTGTCGCATGCTTTTGACCAGTTTGATAATACTCTTCTGGTGAGAACATATCTTCAGCTTGATTTTGAGGGTTTACAATTGTCAATTCAGCTTCCTTAATATCATGAACATCAATCCGAGCATCCTCTAAATAACCATGTTCATCTAACCACTTCGTAACATTGTCATAAGACTTTTTCCAATCAATTGAATAGCCGTCAAAAAAATGTTCCTCGTTATTACTACGCTTGAATTCAATGTCAATATAAGCCCAAGGAGTTGCTGGACTGACAATATCTTCTATAGATTGAGAGAGTATATCTTTTTCTAATACTCTTCTAAATTCTTCAATTTCTTTTTTATCTGAAATCGTAATCGTATTAGTGTGATGCCCAGGACCAACTGGATGAATTCTCATATTTAAAATATCTTCTCTTTGTAACTGGAAGAATTCAGGTTTGTTAACAATATAACCCTCTGATTCCATTACAGGTGTAAGATTTTTTTGGAAGGCTTCAGCAGGTAATTGATACTCGCGTGTAAATTGTTTACCGTCCTTCAGTCGGTATGTAATGAATCCTTGTACTTTGTTTATATCTGAATGCTGCTGTGATTCAATAAAATCTTTTTGATTGATAATTTCTTCATGGAGGTTTCTTACGTCTTGGATATAAAGCTTATTATCGGAAAATGGGTCAATATCGTTTCTAATTAACTCTTGCATATCATACTTATTACCGAAGTAAACTTCTTCGATTTGATCCATTCTAGGTAGATTAGCTTCATAATTGATTAAGTCTGTTTTAATACCTAATAGTACAGCGATAAATATAACACTGTAAATGATAAATCCTGTAAAGAAATGGAGGCGAAGGATACGCCATGTTTTGAGTAAAACCATTTCAGCTACTGTATAACCAATTAACGCTCCAATGATATAGCCAAATATAATCCAATTCCAATTAAGATCACCTGTAGCAGAAAAATAACTGCCACCTAAAATCATACTGCAAAAAGTTACACCATATTTAAAAATCGGTCTTAAGAAAGGAAAGGCAATAACATCAGTTGCTCGTTCTAGCTGTCTTAATTTATATAAAACTAAACCAATAACAAAAAAGAACACAGTAAAAAGAATATAGATCATTATTTCAAGGATTGAATATGGTTGAGGTCCTTCCCAGCTTCCAACGAATCGTAGAAATGGAGATAGATACATAAGTTCTTCTTCTATAAAGGCAGTCGTAAACCCAAAGAGAAGAAAAGAGAGATTATATGTAACCATCGTAACCATACCAATAGGTAAAAAAAGAAGTATATAAGTTAAAATTGCCTGTACAGTTGACATCCCTGTAATAAAACCAACTGCAATGGAAAAAGAAAACATCATGCACGTTAATAAAGTAACAATACCTATCCAAGAAAAAAGATCTGAAATTGTTAGAATATTAGAAAACCCTTCAATTGTATTTGTCACAAAGAATGTAATAATGGCCGTTATAATGATCGGTACAATTAATAGAAGTAGACCACTAATTACATGACTGACATATAATGTTTTTCTTTTAATAAGAAGGCTATGGATCATATCTACTGAAGCTTCATTTTGTATGTAGCGGAACAGTAATAATCCTGCAGCAACTGGGACTGCAAAGTATAGAACGATTTGTATCTCTGGATTCACCATTAAATAATTCTTATAATCTGAAAAAATGACATATTTTCTAGATGCGATTTGAAGGAGGCCAAGTGGTAATGTAAATAAAAGACTAACTAAATAGACAAGGCTAATCCATCCAAATTGTCTGAAGTCTTGCTTGATGACAGCATTTTTATAGAAGGATTTTCTCGATTTCATAACCCACATCCTCCATTTCATAAATAAATATTTCTTCTAATGTTAAAGGTAATAGATCATAAAGCAAAACATCTGTTGAATGAATGATTTTACTAATTTTTTCTTCACTACCTCGAACAATTAAAAGAGAAACACTTCCTCGTTTTTCATAATGTAAAATATGCAGCTGATTTAATAGATGCTCCTCGTGTGTAGGATCAGCTAAAGCTAGTTGAACCTTATGGGTATCAGATTTTAAGTCATCTATTTCTTTTTCAATCATGATTTTTCCCTTATGCATAATCCCAACATGATCGCATAAGTCCTCGATTTCTCGAAGATTGTGAGAAGATATAATAATTGTCATTTCTCTTTCAGCTACATCTTGAAATAATAGATTTTTAATTTTTTGCCTCATAACAGGATCAAGACCGTCGATTGGTTCATCGAGGATCATGACATCTGGCATCGCTGATAAAGCAAGCCAAAAGGCCACTTGTCGCTTCATGCCTTTAGATAGTCTATGTACCTTTTTATTTAAGCCAATATTAAAGGCTGAACTAAGCTGCTCAAAACGTTTTTGGTTCCATTTTGGATAATACTCTCTGTATTGAGATGCCATTTGAGCTACTGTCGCTTGCGGGAAAAAATAAAGAACATCTGGAATAAATATAACCCGTTCTTTTATTTGTACATTTTCGTAAGAGGGTATGCCATCAATCAAAATCGTTCCCTTATCAGCTCGATTAATGCCTGCGATTATTTTTAAAAGTGAGGTTTTTCCAGCCCCATTAGAGCCTAATAATCCATAGATTGATCCTTTCTTAACATGAAGGGTAAGGTCATCTACAGCAAGGTGATCGTTATATTTTTTATTTACGGAATTTACCTGAATCATTGTATTTTACCCCCTTTGTTTGGTGATGTGCTTCATCAAATAATACGTATAAATCTTCTTTTGTTAACCCTAAATAGATCGCTTCGGCAATTAGTTTTTTTATGTCGCTTTTTAGATCATCCAATTGTTCATTGCTTGGCATATGTTCTATTGCAGAAACAAAGTTTCCCTTCCCTTTAATGGAGTAGATATATCCTTGATTTTCAAGCTCACGATAAGCTCTTTGAATCGTATTTGGATTAATCGTTAACTGACTTGAGAGCATTCGAACAGAAGGTAATTGCTCATCAGGCTTAAGAATCCGGTTGATGATAAGCTCTTTTATTTTGTCGACTAATTGCTCATATATGGGCTTTCTGCTTCTTACATCTAATTGAAACATTTGTAACCCCCTTCGTCTTAACTGTATTAATATACTTAATACAGTTAATGGTAAAGTTTTATGGAAGATAATGCAATATAAAATTTAGATATTTTAAGTTATTTTGTAGGTGTAAAGATATACAAATGTAGTACAAATATTATACAATAATGAAAACGTGAAACTGAGAGGATGGAAGACAGATGTTTGGATTAAAGAAAAAACCAATAGAGGATTATACATTTCAACCAAAAATTAATTTTCCAGAAGACCATGAAATTGCGGTTGTTTCTGATAAAGAAATTTCTTTAAGACTTCAGTATATGGGCTTTAAAAAAGAATATCTTGAAATACTACAACAATCACAACCTTTTTTATTAGATATCATCGACGAGGTACTGCAAAATGTTCTAAATCACCTTTTCAAACAACCACTACTACAAAAGATAGCCACAGAAAATACGACTAGAGATCGGTTATACAAAGTGTTTGTACATTATTTTAAAAGTATCCTTAGTGGAAATCTTGATGAAGAATATTTTCAAATGAGAAAAAGAATTGGAAGTACACACAATGGTGCTAGTTTACCAGCGTCATGGTTTATTGCTACTTATTCTGCATTGAACACCTTGTTAATTCCTCAAATTGTAAAAAAGTTTGAAAAGGATCCAGAAATGCTATCAAAGGTTCTTTTGGCTGTAACACATGTGACAAATCTTGATTCACAATTAGTAATTGAAAACTATATTGGATCAAGAATGAATGAGCTGGAGCAACTAAATGCGTCCAAAGAGTCTCTACAGAAGGAATTAGTAGCTATTAGTCAAGAAGTTGCAGCTTCAGTAGAAGAAACGGAAGCAACGATCTATGAAACAAGTACAAAAGCTGACCAAATACGAAAGGAAATAGAATTAACTCAGAAAAGTAGTCAAAATCTAGTTAGCTTAACAAATGAAAATGAATCACAAATGGGATCAATGATTGGTACCTTTAATGATGTTATTGGCGGGATGGACAAGTCAATCAAGGGAATTATTGATTTGAAAAATACTTCAGAAATGATACTGGCTATGACAAGAAGCATCGAAGAAATTGCTGATCAAACAAATCTATTAGCATTAAATGCCTCAATTGAAGCGGCTAGAGCTGGTGAAGAAGGAAAAGGCTTTGCCGTTGTGGCATCAGAAGTAAGAAAACTCGCAGAAAACTCTAAAAAGATGAGTAATGAGATCAAAACATTAGTTGAAAAAAATAATAACTCTACTAAACATTTAGTTGATAATATGAAAGCGATGAATGACTCAACTCAAGCATCACAAGATAAAATTCAGCAGGTAAAAGGTGGATTACTTACAGTAAAGATGGAAATGGTAAACTATTTATCAATGTTTGATCGCAATAAACATGATCTTGATTCTATTGTTCAATCTATTAAAGAGATTAATCATACAACGAGCAGTTTATCTGTATTAGCTAACTCTTTATTAGAGAAAGCTGAGGATGGTCAACAGTAGATTAGGAGATGCCGCGTAATGCGGCTTTTTGTGTTTGGTGCTTACGCAGCTATTTTTGTCGAATGATAGATTATATGGCAAAATTGATAGATAAAAAAGGAAGTCCTTAATTTTGCCTCTATTGCTCCCACTTTTCTTACTATTAACTACCTGTTATGCTATACAATAGATAAAATTGTTGAAGGATTGGATAAAATGAGCATATTACAGGTAGAAAATCTATATAAAACATATGGTGAAAAGACATTATTTGACCATATATCATTTACCATTGCAGCAAAGCAGAGGATTGGATTAATAGGAGTTAATGGAACGGGAAAATCAACACTATTAAAGGTGATTGCGGGCATAGAGTCAGCTGATTCAGGTGAGATAACTCATTCAAATACAATAAGAATTGAATATTTATCACAGCAGCCAGAATTAACTGAGAACTTAACAATTTTAGAGCAAATCTATTACGGTGATGCCCCGATCATGCAGGTAATGAGAGAATATGAACTTGCTCAAAGTGAACTTGAACGGGACCCAGAAAATGAAACAAAGCTCAAGCATCTCATGAATGTGCAGGCGAAAATGGATCAGCACGATGCTTGGGAAGCAAATACTGTAGCAAAAACAATATTAACGAAACTAGGAATTACCGACTTTCAAAAGCCGGTCAACCATTTATCAGGTGGTCAAAAGAAACGGGTTGCTATTGCTAAAGCCTTAATTCAGCCTGCAGACATACTCATTCTCGATGAGCCGACGAACCATCTTGATAATGAGACAATTGAATGGCTTGAAGGCTTTCTAGCACAATATAAAGGTTCTATTGTTCTTATCACTCATGATCGTTACTTTTTAAACCGTGTAACAAATCAAATATTTGAATTAGATCAGGGCCAGCTTTATACATATTCAGGTAACTATGAGGTTTTCCTAGAGAAAAAAGCTGAGAGGGAAATGAACGCAGAGCTAGCTGAAGAAAAACGTCAGAACTTGTTAAGACGCGAATTAGCCTGGCTTAGACGAGGTGCAAAGGCACGAACTACTAAACAAAAGGCACGAATTGGTAGAGCGGAGGAACTTCAGGAACAAAAAGGACCTGCAGCAAAGCAAGATTTAGATTTTTCGATTGGTTCCACTCGACTAGGGAAAAAGGTGTTAGAGCTTGAACATATTTCTAAAGCTTATGATGGCAGAAGCCTTATAAATGATTTTAGTTATTTAATTACTCCAGGTGAAAGGCTTGGAATTATCGGTCCAAATGGAACAGGAAAGTCGACACTTTTAAATATTATGGCAGGGCGTATTAAAGCTGATCAGGGAACAATTGATGTAGGAACAACGGTTAAAATTGGTTTTTATACACAAGAGCATGAAGAAATGGATGAAAACCTTCGTGTTATTGAATATATTAAAGAAACAGCTGAAGTAGTCTATACGATTGATAATCAAGTCATAACAGCTGAGCAGATGCTTGAACGCTTTTTGTTCCCTCGCTCAGCTCAATGGACCTACATTCGTAAGCTCTCAGGTGGAGAAAGAAGAAGGCTCTACTTATTAAAAGTTTTAATGGAGGAGCCAAATGTTCTTTTTCTAGATGAGCCAACAAATGACCTTGATACACAAACATTAAGTGTGTTAGAAGATTATTTGGATCAATTTCCGGGAGTTGTGTTAACTGTATCCCATGATCGCTATTTTCTTGATCGTGTAGTCGATCATCTGATCGTTTTTGAAAGCAATGGAAATATTACTCGATTCCAAGGCAGTTATTCAGATTTCATGGAAGAGAAAAAACTACAGGAAATGAATTCAGTAAAAGAAGAAACAGCTACCGATAAAACCTCATACAAAAAGGATAAGAAAAAACGCCTTTCCTATAAAGAACAGCAGGAATGGGAAGGAATTGAGGATAAAATTGCCGAGTTGGAAGAACGAAAAGAGCAACTAGAACAGGAGATTGCTGCAGCAGGAAGTGACCTTGGAAAAGTACAAGAGCTTTATAAAGAGCAAGAGAAAGTCGAGCAAACCTTGGACGAAACCATGGAACGTTGGGAAGAATTATCTCTTCTAGTTGAAGAAATTGAACAGAGTAAATAATGGAAGAAGACTTAGTGCACCCTATGAAGTGTATTAAGTCTTTTTAGCTTTTTGATAGGTAAGTTATCTTGTGGAAGAGCACGATCTATAAATTTAATTAAACATTTGTTCAAACTTACATTGAGGAATTACATGGGTTGTGTTGTCTGTAGTCAGGTCAAACCGGCTTCTGATCAAGTCAAAATCATAAGACGTTAAGTCAAAACAAGGATTGGTCACGTCTAAATCCGGTAGTCACGTCAAAAGGTTCTCCGTTCTCAAAATGCAGTCAATCCATTCGAACTATCCGAATTGAAACATACACTTCATATAATCCTCATACGTGTGTATCCTTTTCACTTTGTTTATAATACAGGTAACAAACGTAATAGAATGGAGTTTAGTTTTATATGAAAACAAAGGATGAAATTAGACATAAGGTTTGGAATCAGCTTACTGAGGAGAAGAACGGGCGCTTTCCTTTTCCTCTAGTAAATCGGATTCTTAACTTTAAAGGATCGGAAATTGCTGCAGCTCATATTACAACATTGCCGGAATATAAAGAAGCAAAAGTGATTAAAGTAAATCCTGATGCTCCACAGCTTCCGTTGCGTAAACAAATTCTTTTAGATGGGAAGGTATTACTTGTCCCTACTCCACGTCTTAAGGCTGGTTTTATTTTGGTAAAACCGGAGTGGGTTCCTGCTGGGGAGGAACGTAAAGCCGCAAGCTTAAGTCACATTAAATCATATGGAAAAGAAATTCCTTTAACAGAAATACCGCCCATTGATTTAATGGTCGTTGGTTCGGTTGCAATTCATTCGGACGGGAGAAGACTGGGGAAAGGGGAGGGCTATGCTGATCGTGAATATGCAATTATCCGTGAGTTGGGTAACCCACCTGTTCCAATTGTTACGACTATTCATAGTACCCAATTAGTTGGTGATGATATTCCTAGAGATACATTCGATTTAACGGTAGATTGGATTGCAACTGAAAATGGACTTACAAAAACTAATTCTCCATATGAAAAACCTAATGGTGTTGAGTGGAACCATGTTTCAGAGGAAGAAATGATCGAAATGCCGGTATTAAAACAGCTTTGGGACCTAAAGTATTCTAAGAAAGAAATTTAATCAACGAGAGTTTAGAATAGACGCAAGGAACGGACAGGAAGTAAGATATAAGAAAATATGTAAGAACTTTTAAGAGGTGACCAGATTGGTTGCAAACGTGCAGCTAGAACATGAAGCAATTGAATTTATAAAAATCGCTTATAAAGAACTTGGGAAATCAAGCGACCAAATAGATGAACGAATAAAAGAACTTAAATCTCAAATAGAATACAAAGGCTATTACGACCATACCTTTGAAGAGCTCGAGCATGGAGCGAAAATGGCATGGCGAAACAGTAATAAATGTATTGGGAGATTATTTTGGAATTCATTAACTGTATTTGATCAACGCCATACACAATCAGAAGAAGAGGTTTTTCAAGCGTTGCAAAATCATATTTCCTTTGCTACAAACGCTGGTAAGATTAGGCCGGCTATCACTATTTTTAAGCCTTCATTAGGGAAAGAAAATGATGTTAGAATATGGAATCATCAATTAATTCGCTATGCAGGATATGAAACAGAGCACGGAATTTTAGGAGATCCGGCTTCTATCTTGTTTACAAAGCAATGTGAGAAACTAGGCTGGCGGGGAGAGGGAACGAATTTTGATGTGCTTCCACTCATTATTCAGGTTAATAATCAACATCCTAAGTTGTTTGCAATACCAGAAGATAAAGTATTAGAGGTGTCTATCGTCCACCCAGAAATAAAAGCTATAGCAGATCTTCATTTAAGATGGTATGGTGTTCCAATCATTTCCGATATGAAGCTGGAGATTGGTGGGATTGAGTATACAGCAGCCCCATTTAACGGTTGGTATATGGAAACTGAAATTGGTGCAAGAAATTTAGCTGATTCGTTTCGCTACAATCTTCTACCTAAAATAGCTTCGATTATGAATTTAGATACAAGAAGTCATGCAAATCTATGGAAAGATAGAGCGCTTATCGAACTGAATGCTGCAGTTCTTCATTCCTTTAAAAATGCAGGTGTAAGTATTGTTGATCACCATACTGCTGCTCAGCAATTCAAACGGTTTGAACAAAACGAACGTGAAAATTCCAGAGACATTACTGGTGACTGGACGTGGTTGATTCCTCCTGTATCACCTACAACAACACATGTTTTTCATCAAAGCTATGAAAATAAAGTGATAAAACCAAATTATTTTTATCAAGCATTACCATATGACTAATTAGGGGCACACATTATGGTGTGCCTCTAATTCTTTTAAGAGAAAATTATTTGCTATGTTTCTCAAGAAGGTTAGCTAGAAAATGTTTTTTGTAGCTTTCGAGTTTTCTCTCTTCATGACGGCGAACACCTAATTTCTTAAGTTCTTCAACATACCATCCTTTGCTTCCGTAATGCATTGAAATCACCCTTTCAGCTGAATTTTTTAGAATAAATAGAGCATCGTTCAATAGAACGTAACAAAAATAGCCTCTATTCCGATAAGAATAGAAGCCATTTTAAGTTTTGTGGTGTCATTGTAACATCTATAAAACTGTGTGAAAAGGGGGGATTTTCAACTTTTTTCTTAAAAAACTGCCGTAGAGCGATTTTAAAGAACAGAAAAATTTTATGATAAAAAACATTAGAAATTGACAAATGCTTTGTTTTTTAGAGAAAACTCGAATTATTTTGCAAATTATAATGGGATATTTTGCCCATTCATGATATATTTTCTTTATAAAAGGGGTACACATAAGGGGGATATGTATGAATGCGATAGAAAAAATGGTTAATACTGATATGACGAAAAAAAATACATTAATGTTTATTAGTTTCTCCATTTCCTTGATAATGGCTATGGCTAAAACAATAGCAGTTCAGGATATGTCCAAGGGGATTTTTTATGGAGGAGAATTGTTAGCGTTTACATTGCTGTATCTTATCTTTCAAAAGCTATTAAATAAACCAGTATTTTTCCCGTACACTAGTATTTTTACAATCTATGTATTTTTGATTTCTGCTCTTTTTATATGGGGGCCGAATGCTGAAATTATTATTATTATTTTATTTTTAACCTTAATTTCCTCTATCCATATGAAGAGGGATATCTTTGCTTTAGGCTATACACTAGGGTTCATCGCTTTTACTTTATCATTTATTTTGAGACAAGAAGATAACTTAGCTTTATCAACTATTTTTGCTTCAGCAGGAATTGTCTATGTATTATCAGGGTTAGTCCTTGGAATTGTTATTCAATTAAATGCACGACAATTCCGTCAGCTACAGAATTTTCTTGATCAGGCTGAAAGTGAAGCGAGTGAGAAAGAGAAACAGAAGCAACATCTTGAAATAAATGTATCTGGAATTGTGGAAGCCATTTCGATTGTTAATAAGCAAGTTCAAGATAGTTTAGAAGCGCAACAAGAAATGAAACAGGCTATTACAGAAGTGTCAGCAGGCAGTCAAAATCAATCAGATCAAATTAACGATATATCTGAAAATGCACAGCTGACGATGCAATCAATGGAAAAGCTTCATTCTATTTCAAATGATCTAAAAGAAGATTCCACTCGTGCAAGTAACATTATTCTTGAAGGGAATCAGCAGGTATATGAATTAAATTCAGATATGCACCAGTTAAAAGCTATGATTACTGAGTTAGATCATACGTTTAAGTTACTAACAAACACAATTACAGAAATGAATCAATTAACAAATTCAATAAAGGAAATCACTGACTAAACTGGTTTGCTTGCCTTAAATGCGTCTATTGAAGCTGCCCGAGCCGGTGAATCTGGCAAGGGGTTTTCAGTTGTTGCTTCAGAGATTAGAAAGTTAGCAGATGTGACAAGGGCTACAACAGAAAAAATAAATGAAAATCTTCAAACTTTAAATGAAAGTAATGCAGCTGCTGTTTCAAAGATGGAGGACAGTTATTCTTTTATTGATCGAAGTGTAAAGTCAACGGACAAGGTAAGTACATCGATCGATCATGTGAAGAAAACATTAGAAAACCTATCTTCGCAATTTGAACAATTTACACAGTTTGCTAATCTTGTGAAAGGTCAGTCACGTGATGTACAGCTATCCACAAATGAGCTGGCAGCTATTATTGAACAATCTTCAGCAAGTCTTCAGGAAATGAGTGCAACTGTTGAAAACTTAACAGAGGATAACAAGACAATTGCACAATTAATGGGAGAAACGTCTATAAAAGCTGAAAATTTGAGACATACAAATTTATGACATTCATACAAAAAAGCTGTAAAACGAGATACTTCTTCGTTTTACAGCTTTTTTTAACTAGCTTCTATATGTTTAACCTGTTTTAATTCTGCTTTTTGAAACATCACATAATATAAGAATCCACTTAATACTGCTAGTGCTCCAAGAATCACAAAAGTAATTTGATAACCAAACCATAATGACATTGGGATGGCGATTGGTGCAATCGTACGCCCAATTGTATATCGCAGGCTAGCAGCGGCAAAATATTGACCACGCATATGATCAGGGGCAAGTTTTGAAACAAACGTTTGTTGGATTCCGGCTGTCATAAGTTCTGCAAATGTAAAGATTGCCATAGCTAGGATGTAGAGCCAAAGAGAGCTCGTAAAACCGAAAACAACCATTGAGATTCCATAGATGAAAGAAGAAAGGACAAAAACATTCCTCTCTTTGAATGTCCCCATCCATTTTGTTATGAAAATTGTAAATAGAGCCACAAGTAAACCATTTTCTGAAAGAATCAAGCCAAATGCTTGCTCACCGTTTAATGTTAAGGACCAATCACCAAAGCGGAACATTTCTTGCTGTTGAATCATGTCTGTCATATAAACAGGAATAATCATATCTAGCTGCATAAAGGTAAGTGCAACGAGAACACCTGCAATTATATAAAGTAAAAACGTTTGGTCACGGAAGATAATTCGATAATCTTGGATTTGTTGTAGTATGGGACTATACCATCTCCGGGCCTCATCAGCTGAACTTGCTTTGTAGGGAGGTGCAGTTTCTCTTGTTTGCTTTGCTAATAAAAGAGAAAGCAACATACAAATGAATCCTGCAACTAATAATACTTCAAATGGATACTGAACATAAAAAATTGCACCTAAAATAGGTCCGATGACAACAGCAATATTAATAGATGTATAAAAAATAGCAAAAACGCTACTACGATGCTTTTCTTCAACTACGTCGGCAACCATTGCTTGAGAGGCTGGCCAGTAAAAAGAACCAAATACTCCTGCGAACGCAAAACAAATAAAGCCGAGAATAGGCATTTCGAGCCAAGGAGAATTTGATAATGCAAATATCATAAAGGATAAACCTTGACCACATGAAGCCATTACCATCATGGTTTTTCTTCCGAATCGATCAGCACAATATCCACCCATTAAATTGGCAAGAACTGAAAAAACTTGCGATATAATAAGGAATAAGCCGGCCTGTGCTTTACCGAATTCATCAGCGAAATAAATCGTTAAAAAGGGGAAGAACATCCAAAATGTTATGTTCATCAAGGCTTCACCAAATAATCGTATCTTAAGATTTGTATCCCAATCTCTTATTTTCATTTTGAATACCTCGATTCTAAAAATCTACGTTCCTCATCATACTCTTTCGGGTCACGAAATACAATAGAGTTTTGAAAAATTTTACTTAAACGTAATGTGGTTTTTTTGTATTTAAAGTTTTATTTAGACCTAACTCACATACATGAAGAGTTTCGCAAATGTTGTTTTCTTGTTCATAAAGAGGGAATTTATAATTTTAAAGGAAGTTGTACAAAATGAAATAAATAAAACATTCATTCGAGGAGGGCTAGAGTGAAAAAAACTTATCTTCTATTTCTTATTATTTTACTCTTAACAGGTTGTGTGCAAAGTACAGAAGAGCAAGGAGATCAACCTGTAGAAGAAGATAATGTAACAGAAGAAGAAACAATAGATACCGAAACAAATGAGGAAGAAGCAGCTGAGCCACCAAAAGATGATAAGGAGCTCGTATTAGAAAATGCTGAAAAAGTAATAGGTTACTTAAAGGATCAAAACTTTAAAGAACTTTCTACCTATGTTCATTCGGATAAGGGTGTGTTGTTTTCGCCATACGCTTTTATAGAGGACGATGCTGTTACATTCAAGCAGGAGGACATCTTGCATTTCTTCCATTTCGAAGAAGAGTATACATGGGGGGTAAGAGATGGAAGTGGTGAGCCAATTAAGTTAATTCCAAGTGAATATTATGATGAATTTATTTATGATGCGAGCTACCATCAGGCCGATGAGGTCGTTTATAATCCAGAACAAGCACGAGGGAATAGTATTAAAAATATCAGAGACAAATTTCCTGATTCTCAAGTTGTTGAGTATTACGTAAAAGGAACAGAGGAAAATGGCAATATGGATTGGAAGGCATTAAACCTTGTTTTTGAAAAAAATGCTAAGGATGAATGGAAGCTTGTTGCGATTGTTCATGATCAGTGGACGATATAACGTGATTAATCCTGTATACCTGTGAGTTTAAGCATCATAGGTGTACAGGATTTTTTTGTTTGCTTCATAATTGTCTTATCAATATGATAACAACTGATCGTTCCTGTTCCCAGAAAGACACCATCACCTTAAATTCAAATCGGAAGGTTTTTAATCCTGTTCCGTTTCTTGTCACACCTTCTTGTGCATTTCAATAAAATATAAAAAAGCCTAGAAGGGAAGAGAAGTGAATGTGGCAATGGCTTATAGGGGTAGTTCTTGTTTCGATGCTCGTCTGTTCAATAGGTGTGTATTTGCTAAGCCGTCTTCTTCTTTCGCCGAAAAGGGTTCCTTATGACAAAACGTATAAGCTTGGCATTCAAAAGGGAGAAATTGATGCTAACATCTTTCACACGTTAGAAAAAGAAGAATTATATATTCCGTCCTACCATGGATATAAGTTGCATGGAATGCTTTTTCCAGTGAAAAACAGTACAAAAGTAATTATTATTGCTCATGGAATTCGCTGGTCTTTGTTTGGGAGTTTTAAATATGTACAAATGTTTCAGGAAAGAGGATTTCACGTTTTGTTATGCGATCATCGGTTTCATGGATTAAGTGGAGGAAATTATACCTCTTTTGGTTACTATGAAAAAGATGATTTAAGAGCGTGGATTGACTACTTATCAGTGCGAATGGGAGATCGTGCATTTATAGGTTTGTTGGGCGAATCACTTGGAGCTGCCTCGGCATTAGAGGTAAGCAAACGAGACAACAGAGTGCAGTTTTGTATTGCTGACTGCTCATTTAGCGATTTTTCAAGCTTATTAAAATTAAGATTGAGGCTTGATTTAAGGCTGCATTTTTATCCTCTTATTGATGTTGTAAGTCTTATAATTAAGTTACGTCATGGGTGGAGTTTCCCTGAAATTTCACCAATAAAAGGGTTAGAAAAAACAAAAACCCCCATTCTATTTATTCATGGTAAAGAAGATACGTTTATTCCTTTGCAAATGACGTTAGACATGTTTAAACGAAAAAAGGGAAATAAAAAGCTCTATTTAGTTCCTGAAGCAGGTCATGCAGAAGCATATAATACAGATCCGAAGGGCTATGAAAAGAAAGTAAGTGACTTTATAAAGGAAATTGAAAGTGGGTTAAGAGAAGAGGCCAACTTATGTTAGTCGGCCTTCTTTGTAAAGAGGTAAGAAAGAAAGTTTAAAATTTTGTACGTAGTTTTAGTGTCTAGCGCAAGCACCTAGCCCCTCGAGGTCATAAGCTAATTTGCCATTGAAGGCCAAGAACGCCTTCCATGGCAAATCATCTTATTGCCCGAGGCTGGTCAAGGCGCTTGCGCTTTTCTATTATCCCAAATCCCACGCTTCATGCAGCTTAGGTACGTCAGAAATGAGCTGCTGTGTGTATGGATGCTGAGGGTTCATTAAGACATTATCGGCACTCCCTTGTTCAACAATTTTTCCTTTTTCCATGATATAAAGTGTATCACTTACATAATAGGCAAGACCGACGTCATGAGTAATGAAGATAATCGTCATATTGTTTTCTTCTCTTAGCTTTAGTAACATATCTAAAATAGTAGAGCGAGAGCAGGCATCAACCATTGAGGTTGGTTCATCTGCTAGTAATACCTTTGGATGAAGAAGAAAAATTCTAGCAATCATCAACCGTTGCATTTGTCCACCTGATAGCTCAAAAGGATATTTATTATAAAGCTCTTCAAATTTCAGGTTAACAAATGTACATGCTTCTTTCATTTTCTCAAAGCGTTCTTCTTTAGAAAGCTTTAAGCCTTGTAATTCGATGCAGTCATTTAATAGTTTTTCTACTTTGTGAAATAAATTAAAAGAAGAGAATGGGTCCTGAAAAATGGCTTGGATATCTTGCCAATAAGCTTTTCGATCACGATGATTCTTTAGTTTGCGTGGCTTTCCTTTATACTCGATATCTCCACTTGTTTCCTTTAGTAGACCCATGACCATTTTAGCGAGTGTGGTTTTCCCACTAATTAATCCCTTAATTATTTCACAACTCTCCTAACTCAGCTACCATGTTCCAAGAAGTCCCGTCGATCCCAGTTTTCTGAAATCCAAATCTTTCATATAAACGTCGAGCAGGATTGGAGGGATCTACACTAAGTGAAATTCTTAGATATCCTTTTGATGCTGCTTGTGATTTAATTTCTTTTAATAACTCTGATCCAATGCCTTTTCCTCTGTATTGTGGAAGAGTGGCCATGCTGAGTATTGGTGTTTCCTTATCAATGTAACCATACGTTTTATTTATATCGTCAAAAAGGCGGATCCAAATAGCTCCAAGCTTATCTTCATTTGAATCTACAGCAAGTAATGCTAGATCTCCGTGTCTTCCCCAGTCTTTGACGTAACTTGCCATCTCAGGTGTTTCAATAATACTGCGTGGGGGTTTATCTGAATTTTCATCCACATAAACAGCCTCGTACAACATATCCCAAAGAAAATGTACATCGTCTTTTGTGGCTTCTATAACTTTTATTGTCATTTATATCAACTCACTTCTTTTTTGTTTATATTCGCTATTAGTTGGAAAAAACCTTTTGCTAAGAGTTTATATGTGGACGAGTACGGGTAATACAGAAATGTATTCAAAAAGAGGAGGTTATAACAATATGTCTAAGCATATTGCTGTAGTATTAACTGATTCATTTGAGGATATTGAATATACTGACCCGGCAAAAGCATTCAAAGAACAAGGCCATTCTATAACTACAATTGAAAAAGTTAAGGGGAAAACAGTAACAGGAAAACAAGGTGAAGCGAGAGTTGAAATCGATGCTTCTATTGATGAGGTAGAATCTAGTCAATTTGATGCCTTATTTATTCCGGGAGGATTTTCTCCAGATCAATTAAGAGCGGACAAGAGATATATTAGTTTTGCAAAAGAGTTCATGGAAGATCAAAAACCTGTTTTTGCGATTTGTCATGGACCACAATTGCTTATCTCTGCTGAATCATTAAATAACCGTGATGTAACTGGTTATCAATCCATTATGATTGATTTGGAAAATGCTGGTGCAAATGTACATGATAAAGAGGTTGTAGTTTGCAGCAACCAACTTGTAACAAGCAGGAACCCTGATGATTTACCTGCGTTTACTAGAGAATCATTAAAGTTACTTTCTTAAATAAACGTTTGTTTAATATGCATTGTAAAACCCCCCTAACAAATAGGGGGGTTTACTTATTCTTTATTCTTTCTACTATCTTCAGTTGGCAATGGATCAACACGATAGGAATCTTCAGAATTAACAGCAGCTTTTAAACCATATAGAACAAGGATAATTGAGGTAATGAGGAATCCACATAAACTGATTGTAGCTAACCACCAATTTAACATAAAAAAATCCCCCTCCTTGTTACATTCATATGTAAGTAGGGAAGGAGACAGAATCAGTTTATTGTCCTTTGCGAAGATTTCCTAATTCTTCTGCTATGGCTTGCATTTCATTTGGGCTGAAGGAGTTTCTCTTCATAACATGTTCGTAAATATCTTTTAATTCTTCGTACATTTCTTCATCAAAATGAGAAGGTTTAATAGCACCTAGATTTAGAACTCTGAGTTTTTCCTTGATTTGCTCAATCATATACTCAACATTTTCAACTGACTTTTCAGTAAGGTTCATTTCCTTCAATCCTTTCTCGGAATGGTAATCGTTATGGTTATTGTAACATGAAATACTAGCGCACATTCAAAAACTTGATACTTTATCCTAATCAAGTGTTAAAGCGAATTGTATTCAAATAAGGAAACATATTATCATAATAATTAGAAGAACTTGTTTTTAAAAGAAAACTATTGGGAAATAAGTAAGGAGGACATAATGGTTAGTATTTTATTTGTTTGTTTGGGGAATATATGCCGTTCACCAATGGCTGAAGCTATTATGAGAGATTTAGTTAAGAAGGAGGGGCTAGAGGAGGCCATTCAAATTGATTCAGCTGGTACAGGAAACTGGCATACAGGGAAACCTCCACATGAAGGAACTCGTCGTATTTTAGATTATCATAACATCTCTTATGAGGGACAAAAGGCAAGACAGCTTACGAAAGAAGATCTATCTCAATATGAATATTTGATTGGGATGGATAATGAAAATATTGGGAATATTAGACGGCTAGCAGGATACAATTCAACAGGGGAAATTCGAAGATTATTGGACTATGTCGAAGACTCAGATAGTGTAGATGTTCCTGATCCTTATTATACAGGTAACTTTGATGAAGTTTTTGAAATGGTCCATAAAAGCTGTAGCAATTTATTAAAAGAAATCAAATCTTTACATAAACTTTAATCATAGGAGGTATGTTAGGTGGCAAATGAAAATAAGTTAGTTAGAGGTATGGTAATCGGCGCCCTTGTTGGAGCAGCTGTTTCATTATTGGACAAACATACTCGTGAAGACGTTATACAAGCAGGTAAAAATGTATCCTCAAAAATTAAAGGCTACGTTGATGAACCTACTACATTAACGAGCGAGGTTAAGCAAAAGATAGATAATGTGAAGGATAAAGTACAAGAAGTGTCAGAAGATATTTCCTTTCTAAATGAAAAGGTGAAAGAGCTTAGAGAAACTACACCACAAGTTGTAGGCTTAGTACAAGAAACAAAAGAAAGGTTCATTCCGAAACGAGACCAATCGTGAGGTGAATGCATGTTTAAAGAAGGTTCGTTCCTAAAAGAATTAGTGAAAAGATTTACAAGTGATGAGGTACCAGGTCTTTCAGCTCAGCTTTCTTATTTCTTTTTATTGTCGTTATTTCCTTTTCTCATTTTTTTAATCACATTGCTTGGGTATTTACCGATTTCTCAAAAGGATGTATTAAACACAATTAAACAGTTTGCACCTGGAGAATCAATGCAACTCATCAATGATACGCTAAATCAAATTCTAAATGATAAAAATGGTAAGCTTTTATCATTTGGTATTATTGCGACTCTTTGGTCAGCATCGAATGGGATTAATGCCATTGTTCGAGCTTTTAATAAGGCATATGATGTAGAGGAAAGCCGTTCATTCGTAGTTGCAAGAGGAATGGCGATTGTACTGACAATTGCTATGGTTTTTGTCATTATTGTAGCTCTATTGTTACCTGTGTTTGGAAAAGAAATTGGTCTTTTTATTTTTTCTCATTTTGGTGTTTCAGCTGAGTTTCTAACGATTTGGAATACATTGCGCTGGCTTGTTAGTGGAGTAATACTGTTTATTGTGTTTACAGCCTTATATTTTGTTGCACCTAATAAGCGTTTGCATCTTAAGGACGGAGTACCAGGTGCGATTGCCGCAACAATCGGCTGGATTGCTGTATCACTTGCGTTTTCTTATTATGTTGGTAATTTTGCAAATTATAGTGCCACATATGGAAGTATTGGAGGAATTATTGTTTTAATGGTGTGGCTTTATTTATCAGGAATGATCATTATTCTTGGTGGAGAATTCAATGCGCTTTTATATAAAAGGAAGCATGCTTTAAAATAAATTACCAAATGTTTTAGTTCATATTGCATCCCTTAAAGTGAAATAGTAAGTAAGAAGACAAAAGTCTTTATTTTTAAGAAGGTGGGGGATTCAACAATGGCAAAACATACAAAAAAAGGCGGAAGCCATAACAAGCAAAACTCTAAACAAAGTCCAAAACATAAAACAAGCGGTAGTGCAAACGGTCAAAACGGTTATCATTAAACAGAGAAGGCTGGCTAGGATTAAAACCTAGTCAGCCTTTTTTCTTTACTCAGCATGTTCAAGACAGTTGTTATAAACGGTGCTGTAAATATGTTCAATATCAGCATCTGTCATATACAGTAAAGAGTCTTTGTCAATTTCCTTCATTCTTTCAATAAATTCAATCATATTCTTACGTTCCTGTCTGTTCATCAATTTTCCCATCTCCCTTTGGTTATTGTTATGATACAGTTTATTGTTGTTAGTTGTATTATATAACAGTTTGAATGAAATGTTCAAACATTTTTTTGAAAATTTTCAAAAAAGTCTATAGGAGGTTTTGAAAATGAAAAAAGCTGACAAAATGTCAGCTTGAAAAATGATCCATAGAGGGTTTAGTAGATGGCTCTGTCGATAACATTGGTTTATAGAGAGTAACAGCTATAAATATGAGTAACAACATACTGCTTATGATGAAGAAATAGCTAATATCATTGGTGTACTTGATAAAGATACCACCTAGATAAGGACCTGCTAGACTGCCTACACTAAAGGCAACTCCGCATAGGAGATTTCCAGTTGGAAGAAGGTTTTTTGGCATTAGGTCAGTCATATAACTGATTCCTAGGGAGAAGGTAGAGCCAACAACCATTCCAGATATGAATAAACAAATAATGAGAGCTATAGGTGAATTTTCAACAAAACTGGCGGTTGTAAAGCTCAAAAAGCCTGTGAATAAAATAAACATTAACACAGTTCTTCTTCCAAATTTGTCACTTAATATTCCAAGCGGAAGTTGAAATGTGATTGCCCCTATTGCAAAAGAAAACAATAAAACAGAAATATTCGTTACATCAAGACCAATTCGAAGTGCGTAAACAGGAAAGCTACCGTTTAAAGAGGACTCTAAAAAGCCGTATCCTAAAGGGGGTAAAAATGCAACCCAGCCGTATTTCCATGCACTTCTAAATCGTTTCATTGTTTCTTTCATCGAATTAACCTCAATGGTTTGTTCAGGATAATCGTTTTTTAAAAGAAACAATAGAGACCAGCCAATGAAACAAAGAACAGATGAAATGATAAAAGGTAATGCTTCGTTAATGTTGACTAGTGAAGCGAGTAATGGGCCTGCTGCAAAGCCAACGCCAAAAAATAGACCGTACAGTGAAATGTTTCTTCCTCTTTTATCTTCAGACGAAAAGGAGGTAATCCATGTTTGTGTACCAAAATGTAAGGCATGGTCACCAATTCCAATTAGTAGTCGTAGGCAGAACCAAAACCAAAATGATTTCCATAACGGAAATAATGCAAGAGAGGAAGCAACGACTAACCCGCCGAGGATAATAATTGGTTTATAGCCAAAACGTTTTAAAGGATATTCCATAAAGGGAGATACTAAAAGAATCCCAACGTATAAAGCTGTTGCGTTGAAGCCGTTTAAGTCCGAAGATACCCCACTGTTTTCAAAAATAATAGCAATTAGTGGTAGGAGCATTCCTTGGCTGAATCCTGAAATCCCGACGATCGAAACTAATATCCAAAAACGAACTCGTTGAGTATTCATGTAAGCACCTCACGTGATAGTAGAAATAATTCTTAAATGCCAGTAATACTTTATACTGAATAATAAAATTATACAAGAAAAATAAGATAACATTCTTTTGTAATCGTCATTTTTTAGATACAATAACTAAAAGCTGAGGTGAAGATAATGGAATTTAAAATGAAGAAAGACGTTGGTTTTACAACAACAACAGAATATGGAGAATTGCATGTAGCAGGAGATGAGGCCTATGGATATAGACCGTATCAACTAATGGTCGCATCAATTGCTGTTTGTAGTGGTGGTGTATTACGTAAGATATTATCAAAGAAAAGAATAGAGATAGAGGATATAACTATATCTACTGATGTAGAACGTAATGAGGCTGAAGCAAATAAGATCGAAAAGATACATATTCACTATAAAATCAAAGGTCAAAATTTAAACGAAAACAAGATTCATCAATCAATATTATTAGCTAGTAAAAATTGTCCAATGGCTCAGTCGGTTAAAGGGAGTATCGAAATTGAGGAAACATTTGAGTTAATTTCATAGAGGAAATAAAAAAGCCAGATGAAATAATAATTCACCTGGCTTTTCCTTTATAATGACAGTGTTTCTGGTTCACTTGAAGACTTTTCAAAATAACGATAAGAGGAAGGGGAAATCTTTAAAAGCATATAATCAGGATCATCGGCACTTGGTATCCAGTTTTTTAAGTGATCATTCCAGAACTTTTCTTTAAGTTCTTTAGATTCCTCCACCATAACTGTCCCTTCAATTTCCACATATGGGTCGTCCCATCCTTTACAATCATTCCCTAATAAAATATGAACATTAGGGTTTGCGTTAATATCCTCAACCTTGTGAGTATCTTTATTGGTGGCAGTATATAAAACTAAATCTTCATTAAAAAACAGCATGAAACGAGAGAAAGGCTTGTTTTGTCTAATAGTTGCTAATGTACCTACTTTATGATTTTGTACGACTTCAAGTAATTTTTTTTTCAAATCCTCACTCATTGGATAAGCTCCTTTCTTTCCTCATACAATATATTTGCGTATGTAAATAGCTTCACACTATATTAATGTGCAATAAAACGATGGATTTCATGCATCTTTAGTGTAAAGGAAGTTAAAGAAGTGGGAATGATTTTTATTCACTTTAAACAAAAAGAGACTCTGTGTATAATACACAGAGTCTTATAATTTGTGTAGGACGAAACAGATAACTAGAGAAATTGGTAACGCTTGCAAAAAAGCGTTAAATTCCTAGGGACACTTTATCGTGTACCTATAGGATACTATAATCTTTAAGGGTTGTAAATATTCTGTTTATTAATTTTACTATTTGTTTTAAAGTAATGTTTGTCCACATATTTATTAGCATCTACTTAGAAAGGAAACTGAAGGATGAAGATTAGAATTTTGTTTTATTTAATTGGCCTCTTTTTAATGGGGTTTGGTGTTACGCTGACAATAAAAGCTGACTTGGGAGCTGGAGCATGGGATGCCTTAAATGTGGGTCTGTCAAATGTGATTGGGCTAACAGTAGGAAGTTGGGTCATTATAATTGGGGTTATCTTAATATTTATTAATGCATTAATTGTTAGAGGTAAACCTAAACTCCTGGCTGTTGTTACGATTTTATTAATTGGTTTTTCAGTTGATTTTTGGCTGATAGTAGTGATGAACAAAGTTCATTTAAGTACATTGGTATTACAGGTTATATCTCTTATCGCAGGCATTATTCTTATTGCCATTGGTGTAGCCATGTATTTGCAAACAAAATTTCCTGCCAATCCAATTGATCAACTAATGATCTCTTTGCATGAAAGGTTTCATTTGAACTTTATGATCGCTAAAACAATTGGAGAGGTAACTGCATTAATCTTAGCCTTTATTTTACAAGGCCCCATTGGGATCGGTACGATCATCATTACTTTTTTAATTGGTCCAATGATTCAATGGTTAAATAAACCAATGACGAAAAGATATGAGTTATTGCTAAAGAAATCTTAGAGAAATCATATTTGGTTTGTGATTCCGAGGCATGTTAGGATTTTACTAAGTAGCTCCGATTTAAAAATTTTGGATAAACAAATTCCCGATTGAAAACAATAATGATAAGCATGTTGAAAGGAGTAAAAACCATGAAAAGAAGATTGCTCATTTCTTTAGTTTTGCTTTTATCATTTAGTTTTTCAAGTGCTGTATTAGCAGAAGGGAAAACACAAAAGCCGAAGATGCCTGGATCGGTAATGGATATATCAAAAGAAAACACATATCCAAACCCTACTCAGGATTTACCCTATTTACAGCCAAGTGAGCTAACTCAGCAACTGATTGACACATCAGAAGTTCCAATTGAGAATCCTGATTTGATTCGGATTTTAAATGAATCCACCATTTCTGATGCACCACTTGCCTTCGGATATCGTGCCACCATTTATTTAGGTCAGTGGGCACTTAATTATGAATCAACTGAAACAGCAACAAATTGGGAGTATCAAAAAATAAACACAAATTATCAAGATAATCGTGGTGGAAAATCACAAATTCAAATGCATTATCGCCAGGAGGCGCAAAAATCTGTAAAAGGTGGCTTAACCGCAAAAGTCCCTGAAGCAGAGCATGTTAAAAAAATGATGTTGTTAGAGGCAATGAAGAAAACAAGTTTACCATTAGCGTTTGAAACAATCATTGGGGCAGGAACAAAGAAGGATCAGGTGTATAATGTACCACCTAAAAAATTAGGCTACTTATATGCTTATGCTCCTGCAGTTAATGAAAAAGGAAAAGTAACGTATGGTGAAGTTTATTTGGTATTAAAAGGTAATAAGAAAAGCATTGTTGTAAAGAATATAACATCACAAGGAATTGGCGCATGGATTCCATTACAAGATCATGCATCATTTGGATTTGTTACATCTGATCAACCTAGATAACCATAAAAAATCAGTACCTTGTGTTAGGTACTGATTTTTTCATTTTGGTTTAATGAAACTCTTTCTTCTGCCAACTGAATATTTTCATCGAATAGAGCTTTAGCAATGATTTTTCTAGCTTCCTTCGCCGCATTCCAATAATGTTGGTCATCAACTAAACCGATTATTGCATATTCGTAGCCCCGATAATTAGCATTTAAAGAGGTAATCCCGAATAAGTGAAAGGGCTCGATAATTGTGTCAGATAAATCTCTTTTTAAGTAGTCTCCCAATTCCTGGTTTACTTTTTCACAGGTGTGTTCTAGTACTGTCCACACTTTATCTGGATCTTCTCTAAAGCTTGTCACAACACGCTCAATAACCCTCATCCGGTCTATGTTATAGTTATGAATTTGCTTTATTTCACCGTTACTAATCGTTAATAATTTTCCGCTCCATTCTCGTACCTTTAAAGAGCGGAGTCCGATTTCTTCAACAGTGCCATTAAATGTGTTGTTGATTGTAATGAAATCACCTTGATGAAGCTGTTTTTCATAAATTAAAAACATTCCCGCTAAAATGTCCTTTATTAAGCTTTGTGCTCCAAACCCGATTACAATACCTGCCACACCGGCACCTGCTAAGATGGATCCGAAATTTTCAACAAATAAAGAAATAATGTATAGGATGAAACCTATAGTTGCCGCGTATCTTGTAACAGATCGAATCAAACTTTCAATTGTTTTTTCTTTTCGTTCTTCTATAAAATCTGTTCGTTGGAAGAACTTTCTAATAAAGAAATTAATGATAAAAACACTTAATGCTAAAAGAATTGCAACTATAATCACTTTTAATAACTCATATTCTTTTAAAAACGCTAGTGCCTGATCCATCTTCTCACCTTATATATTCGATTTTCTTTTTGTAAAATCTATATCTTGGTAATAACTATTTTTAACAAGTACGTTAGGTCCTAGACATTGAACTGATGGGCAGTGACAATTTAGTGATTTAGCAAGTTTAGTGTTCATCCAGTTTGAATATGCTGATTGTAAAGTGTTATGTTGTATATTTCCTAGTGGCGGAGTATCGCCGAAGTCAGTCACAATAATATCTCCATTAAAGATATTTACATTAAGTCTTGAACGGCCATCAGGATCATTTCGTACCGTAACACTTTTACTTTCACGTAAACGTTTGATGAGTTCTAAATCCTCTTCATTTTGACTGCAAGCATAAAAGGGCAAAGTTCCAAACAACATCCATACACTTTCATCCCGAAAATCTAATAACTGATGAATTACTTTTCTCATTTCTGGAAGAGAAAGAGTTTCTAAGGCACTTGCAAAATCACTTGGATACATTGGGTGAATTTCATGACGCTGACAAAGCATTTCTTCAACAATTTGCTTATGTATTTTCTCTATATAAGGAAGTGTTCGTTTATTAAGCATCGTTTCAGCAGATACAATCACACCCGCTTTTACTAGAGCTCTGCTATTCTCAATCATTCGATCAAACAAAGCAGCTCTTTGTTTGTAAGTTGGCTTTCGCTCCATAACAGCAAACCCGACCTCGACGAATTCATCAATCGTACCCCAATTATGAGATATATGTAAAACGTCGAGGTAAGGTATAATTTTTTCGTAACGCTTTAAATCCAAGGTTAAATTAGAATTAATTTGTGTACGAACACCGCGTTCGTGGGCATACTTAAGAAGAGGTACCACATACTGTTCAACAGATTTTAATGAAAGCATCGGCTCCCCACCTGTAATACTTATAGAACGTAAAGTTGGTACTTCATCTAACCTTTTTAACAGGAGATCAATAGGAAGTGCTTTTGGATCTTTAGGTTGTAAGGTATAACCAACTGCACAATGCTCACATCGCATGTTACAAAGAGTTGTTGTGGTAAATTCAATATTCGTTAACGTCATTTCGCCATACTGCTCAATATCTAAATAGGCTTCCCACGGATCATATGAGGTTGTAATTGTTTTTAATGGTTTTAGTGCATTCATAATGTTTGCTCCTTTTTAAAAGGGTGAAAATGAAATATATAATATACATTCGCTTATTTTAACAGAAACCTTAAGGGAGAACATCCATTAATTCTGATGATTATACTTGTCAAAGAATTATTAATCATCTACGATACATGTATCTGAAAGGAGAGGAAATAATGGGTAACGCAGTACACGATAAGGATTCTCAACTATCCTATTTAAAAAATCGCTTAAATATGTTTTTAGAAGTCATTGATTCGATGGATCCAGAATCTACAGATGTAGACGATGTTGATCGTTTAATACAAATGCTTGATGATCTTGAATTAAAGCATAATCAGTTTAAAAAAGACTGGAAAGAATGAGCTGGCACAAATTGTGTCGGCTTTTTTTGATAATGCAGCATACCAAAAGAACCCTGAAAACGCTTCTTTTCAATAAATCGCTTGAGGAGTATAATGAAAATTGTGGGAAAAGACCGAAAGTTTATAAATTAGTAGTGATTAGTGTAGGCACATGCTTAGTTGCTGAGCTTTCACACGAGGGGGAGAATCGAGATGGAGAACTTTTATGAAAGCATGTATCAATTAATAGTAGAAACTTCAACTAACTTACCAAAAGATGTAAGAAGAGCAATTGCAGCAGCAAAATTAAAAGAAAATGCTGGAACACGCTCAGCTATGTCTCTTGCAACGATTACAAATAATATTAAAATGGCTGATGATAATGTTTCTCCAATTTGCCAGGATACAGGCTTACCTACCTTTAAAATAAAAGTGCCGGTATCTGCTAATCAGATTGAGATGAAAAAGCAAATTAAACGCGCAATCGAACAAGCTACGAAAGACGGAAAATTAAGACCAAATTCTGTTGACTCTATTTCTGGTGATAATAGTGGGGACAACCTTGGAGAAGGAACACCTGTTATTAAATTTGAACAATGGGAAAACGATTATATTGATGCCCGCCTCATTCTAAAAGGAGGAGGTTGTGAAAATAAGAATATCCAGTACAGTCTTCCTTGTGAGCTTGAAGAGTTAGGAAAAGCAGGCCGTGACTTAGATGGAATTCGTAAGTGTATTATGCATTCTGTATATCAAGCACAAGGACAAGGCTGTAGTGCCGGCTTCATCGGTGTTGGGATTGGTGGAGATCGTACAAGCGGTTATGAGTTGGCGAAGGAACAGCTGTTTAGAAGAGTTGATGATGTGAATGAACGTGAGGAGTTGCGTCAGCTTGAAGAATATGTTATGGAAAATGCCAATGAGTTAGGAATTGGAACAATGGGCTTTGGTGGTGAAACAACGTTACTGGGTTGTAAGGTTGGAGTTATTAACCGTATTCCAGCTAGTTTCTTTGTTTCAGTTGCCTACAATTGTTGGGCATATCGCCGTTTAGGTGTATACATTGATCCAAAAACAGGTTCAATTAATGAGTGGTTATATCAAGATGGAGAAGAAGTTGACTTTTCACAAGATGAAGTTGCGGCAACTCATGAGCAAAGCGAACAAACAAGAGAAGTAGTCCTTGAAGCTCCTATTACAGAAGAAAAAATAAGAGAGCTAAAGGTAGGGGATGTTGTTCGTATTAACGGAATGATGTATACAGGTCGTGATGCTATTCATAAATACCTTTCAGAAAATGATTCTCCTGTTGACTTGAATGGTCAAATTATTTATCATTGTGGCCCTGTTATGTTAAAAGATGAAAATGGAAACTATCATGTGAAAGCTGCTGGTCCTACAACTAGTATTCGTGAAGAGCCTTATCAAGGTGATATTATGAAACGTTTCGGTATTCGTGCGGTTATCGGAAAAGGCGGAATGGGACCGAAAACATTAAAAGCACTAGGAGAGCATGGTGGTGTTTACTTAAACGCAATTGGTGGAGCAGCACAATACTACGCTGATTGTATCAAATCAGTTGAAGGTGTTGATCTTATGCAATTTGGAATACCTGAAGCTATGTGGCATTTAAAAGTAGAAGGCTTTACTGCTGTTGTTACAATGGATTCTCATGGTAATAGCCTACATGCAGATGTAGATAAAAGCTCACTTGAAAAACTAGCTCAATTTAAAGAGCCTGTATTTAAATAAACGTTTAATTAGAGAAGACCTGGGTATGTTGCCATGGTCTTCTTTTAATTTATGTTGGATTAAAAGAAGAAATATTATGAACATTAATGGAATGTTTCATTGTAAAAAATCTGTAAAAAAGGAAGATTTTTCCTTTACATTCATTTATAATCAATCCTTGGGTGCTTACGTTACTATAGGCACACTATTCTATAGGGAAATAGGTTTAGTGAACGGGGGGGAAAGCTTTGCTTAAGTTTATTATAAAGCGAAAGATTTTAGTAAGTTTAGTTACGGTTTTAGTGTTAATCGTAGGAAGCTATTCATTACTGAAGCTGGACAAAGAATTAATGCCACCCATTAATTTTGATGGTGCGTATGTGGATGTGAGTGCTGGTGAAATGTCTGCAATTGAGGTGGAGAGGACCATCACGAATCCACTAGAACAAAGCATTCAAGGTATTGATGGAGTTGAAGAGGTTAGCTCTACAACTTCAATCGGAAGAAGCGCTTTAAATATTACAATAGAAACAGGGCGGGGTGATGAAGTTTCAAAAGAAATAGAATCTGTCGTCCAAGCAACAACTGCAGATATTAGCGGTATTAATGAGGTCGTTACAGATCAAATAGGAACAAGTTCTACTTATGAGTTCTATATGGATGTTTCAAATGGTGAAATGGAAGAGATGACGGCTTTTGCTGAAGAAGTTTTAGAGCCACGACTTGAGGAACTTCCGGAAGTAAGAGATGTTTCTTTGGCTGGAATTCAAGAACATGAAATGAATATTGAGTTTGATCGCGAGAACGTTCAGGAAAAAGGTTTGGATCTCTCACAAATTAGTACTGTAATAGGGCAGGCAAATAGTGAGGCAACATTAGGAGAATTAAGTGAAGACCAGGATGCGCCTTCTTTACGTTGGAATACAAAGTTAGAATCTGTTGAGGACATAGAGAACATTCAAATTATGACTCAAACAGGTGCTATTAAATTGAAAGAGATTGCTGATGTATCGATAGATCCAAAGGGAAATTCATCATTTGTATGGAAAAACGGTACAAAAGATTTTGTATTTGTCCAAATCGGACGAGTGGCAGATGTTACTCAAATTGAAATGGCTGAAGCAATAAGGGCAGAAATCAAAGAAATTAAAGACGAAGGATTAGTTAAAGATTTTGAATTAAATGAGATGGTTGCACAGGCTGACTATGTTAAGGAATCGATTGATGGAGTTTCAAGTAATATCATTATCGGGGGCGTAATAGCAGTTATTATTTTATTATTATTTTTACGCAACGTGAGAGCCACGATTATTGTCGGACTCTCCATTCCAACCTCGATCTTACTTACGTTTTTAGCAATGTGGGCATTAGACTATAGCTTAAATATGTTAACTCTAATTGGATTAGGCTTAGGAATTGGAATGATGGTTGACTCATCTATTGTTATCCTTGAATCTATTTATAGGAAAAAAGAACAAGGACTGAAACCATTAGAGTCTGTTGTGGAGGGGACAAAAGAAGTTGCCTCAGCTGTATTTGCGTCGATGCTAACAACAATTGTTGTTTTCCTACCAATTGGTTTGTTAGGCGGAGAAATGGGGCGATTTATGATCCTTCTATCCGTGGTTGTCTCTGCTACATTAATTAGTTCTGTTATTGTTTCTTTTACCCTTATCCCGAGTTTATCTGAGAACTTTTTAAAGCTAGGGAAGAAACAGGTGAAAAAGGAAGGACGATTGTTAAAAGGTTATAGCCGTTTTGTATCATGGGTTATTACGAAGAAACGAAACAGCTTTATCATGGTCGGAATTTTCTTTATGATGTTTGTTGGTTCGTTTTTCTTAGTGTCAAAAATTCCGATGACCATTATGCCTGATGTTTATAACCGATATTCAGAGTTGATGGTTGATCTGGAAACAGGTGTGTCTGTCGAGGACAAAGAAAAAATTGTTGAACAAATTAACGAAAGTCTCTCTAAGATTGAGGATGTTGAACAAAATTATGTAATGGATAATGGCTCTATGCTTTACACTATTATTAATATGACCAAAGGTAATGACATCGTAAAAGGACAAAAAGAAGTCAATGAGGAAATATTGAGCTCCTTACGAAAGATCCAAGAGGATTACCCTATTGAAGGCATTCAAACAGCTGCTTCAACAGGTGGAGGTTACCCTGTTCAAGTGTTAATTAAAGGTGAAAGTTTTGATGAGCTAAAAACAATTGCAGATAATTTCTCTAGTGAATTAGAAAAAATCGAAGGTATTGTGGCTGTGAAAAATTCTATTGAGCGTACTTCTGTTGAAGAAGTTGTGCAGTTAAAAGAGGATGCAATTGAAGATGCGGGATTATCTTCATCACAGGTTAGACAATTTATTGAGCAGGCCTTTTTAAATATGCCACTGGGTGAGGTTACGGTCGAGGAAGAAAATATTCCCCTTATAATGAAGTGGAATGAAAGTACAAATAATAAGGATGCACTGTTAAAATTAAAAATTCCTACAAATGATGGAGAAAAGAGTCTTTCAAGCTTTATTGAACTAGTCAGTGTTGATACTCCAAATGAAATTTCTCATGATGAAGGAGATCGTTTCATTACGGTTTCGGCAGATATTAAGGAGACAGATCTAGGAACAATCAATCGAGAAGTTCAATCTTTAATAGAAGATTTTGAAACACCGACTGGTTACAATGTATCGGTTGCGGGTGATTTGGAGCAGCAACAAGAACTGATCCAAGATATGATTCTAATCCTAGCTATTTCAATATTCTTAGTTTACCTTGTTATGGCTGTTCAGTTTAATAATTTGGCTCATCCTCTAGTTGTGATGTCTATTATACCTATGACTATTGTGGGTGTTATAGCAGGACTATTCATTACACAACGTGAGTTAAGTATTATGTCAGGAATGGGGATTGTCATGTTAATAGGAATCGTTCTAAACAATGCAATCCTGCTTATTGATCGTACAAATCAATTACGCAAAGAAGGATATAATGTGACTGAAGCTATCGTCGCAGCAGGAAAAGATCGGATCCGACCGATTTTTATGACAACTTTAACAACAGCAGGAGGAATGCTTCCACTTGCATTAGCATCAGGTACATCTGGAAACTATCAGGCTCCAATGGCTACAGCGATTATCTCTGGATTATTATTTGCAACATTTATTACATTAGTACTTATTCCAGCTGTTTATCGTATTTTTAACAGTATCGGCAATGGTTTTAATCGTTTTTCTAAGAAAAAGAATAAAAAAGAAAAGATTATTGAGGAAATCGCTAGCTGATGATTGAAACCCTTCATTTATTTGAAGGGTTTCTTTATGGTAGTTTTTTTCAGTATTTAAATTCTCTCTTTAACAACACTATAAATAATAACAAGAATGAGGAGAGAGTTTATGAAAAAATTGACTGTTGTTTTAGTGCTTTTTTGCTTATGTTTTATTTCAATGAATTCTGTTTCAGCAGTTTCGAATAAGCCTATTCATTGGGGATTTAAAAAGAGTCGAAATCATGAACCTGCAACTGCTGGTGAGGAATTAGATGCATTGCTTTCAAAATATGGCGGCTTTTATATAGGTGATACAACGAAAAAAGATATTTACCTTACATTTGACAATGGTTACGAAAATGGGTATACACCTAAAGTACTTGATGTTCTTAAAAAGCAAAAGGTGCCTGCAACATTTTTTGTGACCGGACATTATCTTGATTCAGAGCCTGAACTAGTAAAGCGAATGGTTAATGAAGGTCATATTGTCGGAAATCACTCATGGTATCATCCTGACTTAACAACTCAAAGTGATGAAGAATTTAAGAAAGAATTAGAATCTGTTCGTATCAAAGTAGAAGAACTGACAAGTCAACAAGGCATGAGTTATCTTAGGCCTCCAAGAGGGATTTTTAGTGAAAAGGTGCTTGCCAAAGCTGAAGAGCTTGGATATACTTCTGTTTTTTGGTCACTTGCGTTTGTTGACTGGAAAGTAGACTCTCAAAAAGGCTGGAAGTACTCATATGATAACATTATGAAGCAAATTCATCCCGGTTCTATTATTTTGCTTCATACTGTATCAAAAGATAATGCCGAGGCATTGGATCATGCGATTGAAGAATTAAGGAAACAAGGCTATACCTTCAAAAGCCTAGATGATTTGATGATAAATAAAATGATGGATCATCCATATTTACTTTCCCTTTGATACGATCAAAGGGTTTTTTCCTTTTCCGTAGGTTCCTTATTTTAAAATGATATAATAAAAATAAAAGAAGAAGAGGAAGAAAAAGCATGTGGATGGAAATCATAACATGTAAAGGCCCATATCATTTTGATTCAGTTCTAGATCGTCTATCATTGGATCCTATCATACATATTAATAAGGATGAACAATTGGTCAGAGTCCCTTTTGTTATAGAAGGAAAGTCATATGTACTTAATGTAAGAGCAATCGGAACAGTAAAAGAACCTGCTTTTGAGTTATGTGGTACTGACAAAACGATTAAGGAAGAGGCTATAAGGCAAATTAGAAGGATATTTCAGTTTGACTTTTCTTTAGATGAAGTTATGAGTCATTTTCATCAAACAAATCTTTCTAGAATCTTTCAGCAACATGAAGGAACACCAATTGTGTTAGAATTTGATTTTTATAGCTGTTTAATGAAGTGTATTATCCATCAACAGTTAAATTTAGCTTTTGCTCATACATTAACATCTAGATTTGTGAAAGAGTTTGGATATCAAATAGAGGGTGTTTGGTTTTATCCTACACCTGAGACAGTAGCCGGGTTGGAGTATGATGACTTAAGGGCATTACAATTTAGCGGTAGAAAAGCAGAGTATGTAATTGATACCTCAAGACTTATTGTAGACGGAAAGCTCAATCTAATGGAGTTGGACTTGCTCCCAGAGGAAGAATTGATGAAGGAACTAGTGAAAATACGTGGTATTGGTCCATGGACGGTGCAAAACTTCATGCTTTCTGGTCTTGGGCGTCCAAACCTATTTCCCAAAGCTGATATTGGTATACAAAAAGCAATTCAAAAGCATTTTAACCTTGAGAAAAAACCAACTAGTGATGAAATGGACGAATATAGCAAAGGGTGGTCTCCTTATTTAAGTTATGCCACATTATATTTATGGAGAAGCATTGAGTAGAAACGGAGCGTTAAATATGAAAGAAAAGAAACAGGTGCAAACTAGCCAAATTAAAATTTCAAAGGGACAAACTTTCCCGTTAACAATAAAGCGTTTAGGGATTAATGGAGAAGGTGTAGGCTATTTTAAACGACAAGTTGTCTTTGTCCCTGGAGCACTGCCTGGTGAAGAAATATTAGTAGAAGCGACTAACATTCAATCAAAGTTTGCGGAGGGAAAAGTAAAAGCAATACGAAAGAAATCCCCATTCCGTGTTAAGCCGCCTTGTCCAATTTATGAGGAATGTGGTGGCTGTCAGCTTCAACATTTAGCCTATGATCAGCAGCTGAAGGAAAAGCGTGATATTGTTGTTCAGTCTATGGAAAGACATACAAAATTAAAAATCTCCTCCTTGGATATTCGTCAGACTATCGGTATGGAAGACCCGTGGAACTATCGGAACAAAAGTCAGTTTCAAGTGGGGCAGCAAAAGGGGAAAGTAATTGCAGGCCTATATGGATTGGAATCACACCGCCTTATTCCTATTCAGAATTGTATGGTTCAGCATCCTCTAACAAATAAGGTAACTGAAGGGGTAAAGCAAATTCTCGAAGATTTCCAGGTGCCGATTTACGATGAACGAAAGAGAAAAGGGATCGTAAGAACAATCGTTACACGTGCCGGTTTTCAAACAGGAGAAGTACAGGTCGTTTTAATTACGACTCAAAAAGAAGTACCTCGTAAAAAGTTAATCATGGCTGAAATACAAAAAAGGTTTCCTGAAGTAAAATCTCTTGTTCAGAATATAAATGGAAACAAAACATCGCTTATTTTTGGTGAAAAAACATTACATCTAAGTGGTGAAGAAGTTATCCAGGAAACGTTAGGAGACTTGAGCTTCGAACTTTCAGCAAGAGCATTCTTTCAACTGAATCCTGTTCAAACTGTAAAGCTGTATGATGAAGTAAAGAATGCAGCAAGTCTTACCGGCAATGAAAAAATTGCTGATGCATATTGCGGAGTAGGAACAATTGGCTTATGGTTAGCGAAGGATGCAAGTGAAGTGCGCGGAATGGATACAATTGAAGCAGCTGTTATTGATGCACAAGAAAATGCTCGTAGACACGATATAGAAAATGCAACCTATGTAACAGGCACTGCAGAGCACTGGCTGCCAAAATGGGTAGAGGAAGGCTGGCGACCAGACGTTGTTGTGGTGGATCCCCCACGTACGGGCTGTGATCGGAAGTTATTAGATGCGATTAGAAAAGTGAAGCCGAAGAAATTTGTTTATGTATCGTGTAATCCTTCCACACTTGCGAAGGATATTGATTATTTAAGTAAAGATTATAAAGTCGAGTATATTCAGCCAGTGGATATGTTTCCGCATACGGCGCACGTGGAGTGTGTTTCAAAGCTTGTATTAAGAAATGATAACTAATATCTTTTGGCCGTTTTCACCAGGTAGAACTCAAAGAGTTCCTACCTGGTTTTTTATTCGTTAATAAAGTAATTAATATTGATGTAGGATGTTAGAAATGTGTCGGTATGATCCTCCATACCCAAAAGATTGGATAATATAGGTAGTTGATGGTATATTATGAAATAGTTGTATTTTGATAGATATTGGTAGGTGAGTTAGATGCTCAAGGAAAAAGTGATGCTGGTAGAAGATGATCATGATATACGTGAAGTTTTGCAATTATACCTATTAAAGGAAGGGTATTCTGTCATTCATGCTGAAGATGGCCTAACGGCATTACAATTAGTAGAAACGGAAAAGCCTGATATCATCGTTTTGGACGTAGTACTTCCGCGGATGGATGGGTTTGAGGTATGTCGTTTACTTCGTCAAAAAACAAATATTCCTATCTTGTTTTTGAGCTCAAAAGAAGATGAATTTGATAAGATATTGGGGCACAAAATTGGTGGGGATGATTACATTACTAAACCCTTTAGTCCAGCTCTTGTAACAGTGAAAATTCAAGCCCATCTACGTCGGCATCATAATATTGATCACCAATTAAGGCCTGTGAAGGAGCAGTTTTTGAAAAAAATAGAATATCCAGGATTAATTATAGATAAAGTAAGCTGTGTTGTAAAAGTGAATGGTGCAACTGTCCCCTTGTCTACAAAGGAATATCAACTCCTTTGTTTATTAGCAGAACATCCTAATCGTGTTTATAGTGTTGAAGATTTATTTGAACTAATCTGGGGGGGAGAAAGCCTAGGTGACCACCGTACAGTTATGGTTCATATAAGTAATTTACGCAAAAAAATTGAACCTATACCAGCCGATCCCATGTATATTGTTACAGTTAGAGGGATGGGGTATAAATTCATTGCTTCTCAGGAGTGAGTTAGTTATTTTTAAAAAAGTTGTGTATTTCTTCGGGAGTCATGCCAAGGTTTTTTGCTTCCAAGATGAGCTGTACCCATTCCTGGTCTATCTCTTGATCATCATTACTGCAATTCAATAGATTCGTTTTTTCCATCTCCAAACCTCCATGAACATTCCTACATAAATATAATAATGTTAAAACTATAAGGTCTGTTTAAGATTACTTAAAGTTTAGTTAAAGAATTGGAAATTCCTAAAGGATGACAATAATGAACAGAATGCCGATATTAAATAACTATAAAATAATTAATATTGAAGTTGAAAATAGTAAATCAATTATCTATAAAGGATATTCTTTACAAGAAAAAAAGCTTGTTCTATTGAAGACCATGAAACAGTCTACCCCACCCCCGCACGAAACTGCATCCAGCATACATGAATTTTACATAACAAAAGAAATGAATATGGATGAAATTATCCGTCCAGTCAAAATAGAAAGTTATTTAAATGAACCAATCCTAGTGTTGGAATATTTCTCTGGTGTTACCATGAGAGACTTTCTTAAAACTCAAAGGAAGGATATTTTAGAATTTCTTTCTATTGCAGTTAAACTAGCATCTGCTTTAATAAATGTACATCAACATCAGATCATCCACAAAAATATAAATCCTGAAAACATAATTCTTAATACATCAAATGGTCAAATGAAGATTACGGGATTTAATCATGCAACAAAACTAAAAAAGGAAAACCAGAGTAATAGTTTAACTCCGTATGAACTTGAAGGTCATCTTGCTTATATTTCTCCTGAGCAAACTGGTAGAATGAACCGATCTGTAGATTATCGAGCAGATTTATATTCTCTTGGTGTTTTATTTTATGAAATGTTCACAGGAATTCAGCCTTTTACTAGTAATGAATCAATTGAGTTAGTACACGCGCACTTGGCAAAAACTCCTCAGAATCCAATTTCACTAAACGATAATATTCCAGAAAGTATTTCTAATATTATTATGAAGCTTTTAGCAAAAATTCCAGAAGATAGATATAAGAGTGCATTTGGGCTACGAGAAGACTTAAAAAAGTGTATGGATCAACTTCGGCTATTCGGTGAGATAGAAGTATTTCAGCTTGGACAGGATGATCCACTTAATGTCTTTGAGGTAGATGGTAAGCTATATGGAAGAAACGTAGAAATTGAAAAATTAAAATTGGCATTTAATAAGGTGAGTACAGGACATTCTGAGTTAGTGTTAATTCAAGGACATTCGGGTATAGGAAAAACTGCGCTTGTAAATGAAATTCAAATTCCGCTTGTTAGAGAAAAAGGCTACTTTATATCTGGTAAGTTTGATTTACTCCAAAGACAGAAGCCATACTCGCCAATACTTTCTGCATTTAAACTATTAATAAGGAAATTATTGACTGAAGGGGATGCAAGAATTCAGAATTGGAAAACAGCTATTGAACGTGAACTATCAGGTAGTGCTTCGATTATTACATCACTGATCCCGGAATTAAAATGGATAGTAGGGAGCAACTCGCAGGAAGAGCAGCTTTCAGTTAAGGATGCGCATCTACGATTTCATTTGATCTTCCAAAAATTTGTGAATATATTCGCTACAAAGGACCACCCGTTAGTTCTATTTCTTGACGATCTTCAGTGGGCAGACACAGCCTCATTGGCATTGATTGAATATTTACTAACACACGTAGATTGTCGTTACTTTTTATTAATTGGAGCTTATCGCGATAATGAGGTTGGAGTTGAACATCCATTCACGGAAACCATTCATAATCTTGAAAAGAAGAAAGTTGCAATCTCAACAATTTCTTTAACTCCACTAAAGGAAAGTGTTGTTAGTCAGTGGGTGGAAGAAACAATTATGAATGATGAAAAAAAGGCTGGAAAACTAGCTGAACTAATGTTCAGAATTACTCAAGGAAACCCGTTTTTTATCAAACAGCTTTTTCAATCTTTTTATGAAGATGAAACAATCTTCTTTAATGCAAATTCAGGCAAATGGTCTATTCAGTTTGATATGGTGATGAAAGTCTTAGAAAAAGAAACGATAGTTGACTTAATGGTTAAAAGAATAGAACAACTTCCAATGGAAACTCAGGCTCTACTAAAACTAGCTTCGTGCATAGGTAATGAATTCGATTTAAAAACATTATCAATTATTTGTGAAGAAGAATATGATACGATCGGAAAGCAACTATGGTCGGCTCTTGAAGTAGGGCTGATTTTACCAGAAGATTTAGCTTATAAATGGATATATCCGGAAGGCCTCAAACAATTTATAGATAATCAACCTCCTGCATATCGATTCTTACATGATAGGGTTCAGCAAGCTATTCATTCTATGATGGATAAAGAAGAGCGAGAAAAGACACACCTTAAAATTGGAAGACTCTTAATTAGGTTTGGAGCAGGTAATGATTCCTTATTTGAAATTGTTAATCATTTAAATATCGGAAGAAAGTACCTAAATAAGAATGAATTGATACCTTTAGTTGAAAGGAATGTAAAAGCCGGTGAACAAGCAAAAGCATCAGCTGCATTTAAGGAGTCACTTGAATATTATAAAATAGCACACGAATTACTTGGTGAAGCATGGGAAGATCATTATGATTTAACAACCCGGTTAATGACAGGTCTTGGTGAATGTCAATATTTAAACAGTCAATTTGATGAATCTGAATCTACATTTAACCAAGTGTTAGAACGTGTTAAGACAAAACATGAAAAGTTAGAAATTTATAACCTTAAAGTTGTCCTTTATACACATGTTCATCGTGTACAAGAGGCTGTAGAATCTGGGATTGCTGGATTAAGACTATTTGGATGGAATATTAATCGCAATCCAAATAAGAGGTTAGTTGCAAAAGAGTTTCTTTTCGTTAAAGCAGCACTGTGGGGGAAAAGTGCAGAAGATTTAATGAAGCTTCCTGAACTAATAGATCAAGAAAAACGATTATTATTAAATACGATGATAACGATGAATGCACCATCTTTTCACGTTGATCAAAATTTAGCAACTATTTTAATGCTAAGAGCATTACGTTTTTCTCTAAAAAACGGAATCACTGATATCACATCTTTAGTAGTTAATAATTACGCACTTATTTTAAGTGCTGGTTTTAGTGACTTTGATCATAGCTATGAGTTTGGTAAGCTTGCAATTGAACTTGCTGAAGGTTCTGGTGATCCAGGGTTAAAAGGAAGAGTGTATTTTGTTTATGGTAGCTTTATTAATCATTGGAAGCACCACATTAAAGATAATTTACAATACTTGAAATGGTCGCAGCACTTTTGTATAGAGGCGGGAAATATTCACCTTGCTGGAGCGAATAGTTCTTTTATCGCGATTACACTGTTTATGATGGGAGATCACTTAAAGGATGTACTTGCTGGTATTAAGAATCAACGTATATTTATAGATCGAATCGGATATGTCATTTCGAAAGGATTTTTAAATGAACTGATACAATGGGTCGACATTTTAATGAACGAAAAAGCAAAAACAAGTTGGGATTTTGAACAAGTTTTAGATGATGATTCAGCCAAAATCATTCATTATACATTAAGGTTACAGTTGTCTTATTTGTTTAATGAAGAGAATTTTGCGAGTAATTTAATCAATCATTTAGATAAATTAGTAAGTAATCGATTAACTCTAGTTATTATATCTGAGTATTATTTTTATGATTCTCTTTGGGCTTCACGATTATATGATAAGGCAGACTCATCAAATAAAAAGTTACTTTATAAAAGAATCAAAAAAAATATCAAGAAACTCGGAAGATGGGCAAAGCTTTGTCCGGAAAATTATCTTCATAAATGGAAACTATTAAAAGCTGAATTAGCAAAAATAGATCATAATCATTCTATTGCAAGGAATGAATATGATGCAGCTATTCAGTTGGCAAAGGAAAACAACTTTGTTCAAGATGTTGCTATTAGTAATGAAGCTGCAGGTTATTATTATTTTTCAAGAGGTCTTGAAAGCTTAGCTGGCGCTTATTTGACAGAAGCATACCGTACGTATATGAAATGGGGTGCGTATGCAAAAGCCCTTAAATTACAAAAGGAATTTGATAGCTTCATTAATAATGTAGAAAAAAGCGGTCCTGATTTTCGGATTTCTCAATTTGATTTTGATGCTTCATTAAAAGCCTCTCAAGCGATATCGAGTGAGATTATCCAAGAAAATCTGGTGAAGAAGTTAATGGATATTACAATGCGAAATGCTGGTGCAGAGCGCGGAATTCTTCTGCTTAATAGGGAAAAACAATTATCTGTAGCAGCTGCAGCCAATATTGATAGCGAAATAGATGAAGAGTTATCCTTTCATATAGTAGAAGAAAACAAAGTATACCCTGAAATGATTATTCAATATGTAGTTAATAGCAGGGAAGCTGTTGTATTAAATGATGCAACAGTAGAAGGTATGTTTACAGGTGATCCATATGTGATTGCCGAAAAGCCAAAGTCTATTTTATGTCTACCAACAATTTATAAAGGAAATGTAAATAGTGTTTTATATCTTGAGAATAATCAAACAACATATGCATTTACTCAAGAAAGAATAAAGTTTTTAACTTTTCTTTCTACACAAGCGGCAATATCTATAGAAAATGCAGAACTTTATGGAAATCTTGAAGGAAAAGTAAAAGAGCGTACAAAAGAGTTTGAAAAAGTCAACAAACACCTCGAACAAGCAAATAGCGAACTTGCTAGAGCAGAACAAGAACGTAGGCATTTGTTATCGAATATATCACATGATTTAAGAGCCCCTATTACAACAGTAAGGGGGTATGTTGAGGCGATATTGGATGGATTAGTAGAAACAGAAGACCAAAGGGATGCGTATTTGAGGAGATGTATTGAAAGAATAGACGGGTTGAATGTAATGATTAATGATTTATTTGAACTTGCCCAATTAGAATCTCGACAAATCAATTTTTCGTTTGACATTGTCCCAATTGATCAATTGATAAAACGTTTATGTAGTCAATATGAATATGATATAAAAAGTAAGGGTTTTTTCTTTAACGTAATAATTGAAGAAATCAATGAAGAAACATATCCAATGGTTTCGGTGGATGTAAAAAGATTTAATCAAGTTTTTTCAAATATACTTATAAATGCTACGAATCATATAAAAACAGGGGGGATCTCAATTTCTTTAAAATTTGATAAAGATCTTGGTGATGCCTTTATTACAATAGAAGATAGCGGGGAAGGTATTTTGGAGGAAGATCTTCCTTATATATTTGATCGGAACTTTACGAGATCAAGAAAAGGAAATGGACTCGGATTAGCAATCTGTAGAGAAATTATTCTTTTGCACAAGGGGCGTATATGGGCAGAAAGCATACACGGTGAAGGCTCAATATTTTGTATTCAATTACCGGTCTTTCAGGTAGATCAACTAATAAGGTGAATAAAAAAATGTACTGACCACCTGGAAGTGTGTTATTACGGCTATGTGGTCAGTTTTTAACTTGCTACTCGGCGAGCTTTCTTTATGAATAATCTTTTAGAGAAATTATAAGGAGTAGAAACGTTTCGGAGTGGGCTTAATCATAGAACTTTGATGTATTTTTAAAGAACAGAAAAAAATGATTTAAACACTTGACTTCTACGAATCATGATGATAAGATATCACTTGTCGCTAATTAGAGGCGAAAAGAGCTTGATTCTAAATCAGTTAGTTGGTGCATTATATTTCGAAAAAACATCTATTAGTTATTGACTTCTACGAAGTGTTGTGATAAACTAATTTATGTAGTCGAGACGTGTTAAAGATAAACAAAATGATATATTATCGACTAAAACTTCTTCTTAGAAGTTGCGAAGTGAGAAGTTGTTTGGTATGATATTGCTTGTCCTTGAAATAGTAGTTCTTTGAAAACTAA
>NZ_NUMC01000137.1:0-312 GCF_002577655.1 Bacillus sp. AFS040349
CTTACTTGGCGACGTCCTACTCTCACAGGGGGAAACCCCCAACTACCATTGGCGCTAAGAGCTTAACTTCCGTGTTCGGACTATCAGCTTGCGATAAGCGGCGAATCTCCGCGTCAGCTTGTTCATTCAGATCCTCATGTGCCAAGACCGCACACTCCGGTCTTCACTCTCTGCGCTTCCTTGATCTTCTTGCTTCTCCCAAGCCTCAGGCTAGTAGTTTTATTTTGTCTCTAATTTTCACATTCAAACCTTCGATTTAACAACCTTTAACCACACAAAAAAAGACCAGTATCTCTACTGATCTTTTCCTCA
>NZ_NUMC01000138.1:0-44989 GCF_002577655.1 Bacillus sp. AFS040349
AAGTTTTGACAATACGAAATCCTACTTAGGGGGCTAATTTATGAAAAGAATTGTACAAGAAGATGTACAAGCATATTTAAATACATTTCTAAACAAACCAGTATATATTCATTTAGAAACAACTACTGGCTCTTATTCGGCACATAAAGATGAAAAAAGCATGACAGTAGTTGCGTTTATTCGAAATGCAAAGGTGAAATATCATCAAGCTAAAATTACGGGTAATGGACCATATCGAATTGGATTGAAGCTAGAAGAAGGTTGGATCTATGCTGAAGGGTTAACAGATTGGGTGTATAACGAAAATAACCAATTGTTAACAGCAGGACATAATTCAGAAGGACAGTTAGCGATATCATTACAAATAAGTGAAACACCGTTTAAAAATTAAGATGATCGGCAAAAGGAGTGTATTTAATGAAAGAACATGTTCTAGTAATCTTACCACATCCTGATGATGAAGCATTTGGAGTAGCTGGATTAATCGCGCAAAAAAGAAAAGCAGGAATACCTGTTACATATGCATGTGGAACTTTAGGTGAAATGGGCAGGAATATGGGAAACCCTCTATTTGCCAACCGTGAAACATTACCAGAAATAAGAAAAAAGGAATTAATGGATGCTTGTGCTGCTATGGATATTCAAGATTTACGAATGCTCGGACTACGTGATAAAACATTAGAATTTGAAGATGATGAACAATTAGCTGATCTTTTTGAGACAATTATTGATGAAGTAAAACCAACATTAATTGTTACATTTTATCCAGGTCATGGTGTTCATCCTGATCATGATGCATGTGGTGCAGGAGTTATTCGTGCATTAAACCGTAAACCTATTGCAGAACGACCAATGACGTATTGTATGGCGATTACAAAAAATCGTTTCGAAGTGATTGGTCATCCTGATGTACAGATAAACATTACAGATGTAGCAGATATTAAATTAAATGCTTTAAAAGCTCATCGTTCTCAAACAGAAGGTATGTTAAAAGCAATGGAAGAGAAGTTCCTTAACAAAGATCCAGAGGTTATGCATTGGTTTGAAAATGAAGTCTTTTATACGTATAAGTGGAATAATTAAGTAGAAAGAAAAACCCTCAAATTTCTGAGGGTTTTTTGTTATGAATTGCCTAATGCAGATTCGTTTCTACGTTGAATAACAAATAATCTTGCTGAAAGGCCTACAGCACCTGCTGCTAGGCCTGATATTAAGCCGATCCAATAGCCGAATGCATCAAGAGAAGTAAACGTTGCTAAAAGATATCCTATAGGTAATCCAATGACCCAATATGATATTAGGGCCATAATAAATGTTACATTAACATCTTTATAACCTCTAAGGACTCCTTGTATTGGTGCTGCTATTGCATCAGAAAGCTGGAAGAAAATTGCGTAAATTAAAAAGTCTTGTGTTAGTTTTAAAACAGCAGAATTTTCTGTGTAAATTGATGCAACTTCAGGTCTAAAGAAATAAATAAGCGCAGCTGACAAAACGGATAAAAAGATAGCCATGCTAATTCCTAAATAACTATATTGTTTAGCATCTCTAATTCGTTTCGCCCCAACCTCATGTCCGACAACAATAGTAAGGGCCATTGAAATACTTAGTGGAATCATATATAGAAATGAGGCGAAATTTATTGCTGCTTGATGTGAGGCAATCGTAATTGTATTATATTGACTCATTAAAAGAGTAACAGCAGCAAAAATACTTGTTTCAAAGAAAATTGATAAACCGATTGGAACACCGATTTTTAATATTTCCATCCATGCTTTTATCGAAACAGAATAAAACGTTTTAAAAATACCGTATTTTTTAAAAGGAGATTGCTTCATAACAATGATCACTGCTATTGCTGTGATACACCAATATGTAATAGCTGATGCGACACCTGCACCGATTCCACCTAGTTTAGGAAAGCCTAGTTTACCGAAGATAAATAAGTAATTAAATACAAAATTAATTGGTAAAGAGCAAAGCGTAACGAACATAGTTATTCTTGTATATCCTAGTGCATCAATAAAACATCTTAATACGGCGTAAATAAATAAAGGTAAGATGCCAAGTGACAACGAAATAAGGTACCATTTTGCAATATGTGAAACAGGTTTATCTAATCCCATATTATTCAATATCGGATCTAAAACAATAACACCAAGTATAGTAACAATGATTGAAATCACAATACTGACGTATATTCCTTGTACAACCATATAAGGAACATTCTTTGTCTTTTTTGCACCTACTAACTGAGCAACAATCGGTGTAATTGAAAGTAAAATTCCACTTAATCCTGTGTAAACAGGTACCCAAAGGCTTGAACCAATCGCAACGCCGGCAAGGTCGTTTGGATGAACTTTACCTGACATTGTTGTGTCAAAAAAGTTCATAGCATAAAGTCCAAGCTGAGTAACAAGAATGGGAAATAAAATGCTCGAAAAATAAATAAGCTTTTCCCGTTTTAAACTGTTATTTTTCATTTATACATCCTCATTTCTACTTAATACCTTGAGAATTATATCATGAAAAATTCGTGGTATGTTACTTTGGTTGATTATCAGATTTTCTTGATTCACCTTTAAACATTTGATAATAAAAAAATCCTAATGAAATAACACCAAGAATGCTAAATGTATACTGCAAAATTTTATGTGTAATCATGTAAAACGCCTCCTATTATTAGTATGGTTTTTCAATTGGAAAAAATACACATGGACTTAGTTAACATAAGTTTTTTATCAATGAAAAGACTAAAGAAAAGGAGGCTTGATTACATATGCAAAATGAACACAACACATTTTCTTCTATTAAACATCATATTTCTTTTCACCTTGAACAAATTATTGAAGAAGCCGAGAAAATGCGATTATCTATAGGAGAAAAGGAGTATTGTTTATTATGTGAACTCGCCCAAATAAGGGATCGATTTAATGAAATACAATCAACTGCGTCTTTTTTCTATTTAAAGGCATATATTGCGGAATTTACGAGTCAGTACATAGAAATTGCTAAGGCGATTAAAAATCTATCGGAACGACGACATGGTGCGCTAATTGTTGTTGAGCGACAACAAAATGTAGATCATCTAATTCAAGAGGGAATACAATTAAATGCAACATTATCAAACCGACTAATTGAAAGCATCTTTTATCCCGGAAATCCCCTTCATGATGGTGCTGTTTTGATTAAAGGGGATTATATGATATCTGCTGCAAATGTTTTACCTCTATCTTCACAAAATTTTGGTCAAGAAAAGGTTGGGACAAGACACCGCGCAGCTATTGGTCTATCTGAATTAACAGATGCTTTAATATTAATTGTTTCTGAAGAAACGGGGAAAATGTCATTTGCTCTAGAGGGAACATTATATCCGATTAGCACCCCTGATTCGAATCTTCAATAAAGTATTTATTTCGTATAGCGAAATAAAAATATCGGTGTTATAGTTGACTTATATTGTGAATTATATTGGAAGAAGCTGAGAGCATGTGGAAAAATAAAAATGTTTGGATTTTGTTGGTTGGGGAACTTGTTGCCGGTCTTGGTTTATGGCTGGGGATTATCGGTAACTTAGAGTTCATGCAAAAATATGTTCCTTCAGATTTTATGAAATCAATGATTTTGTTTTTAGGATTATTAGCGGGTGTTATGGTTGGACCACTTGCGGGTAGAGTGATTGACAGTTACTCAAAAAAGAAAGTCCTAATCTATGCTGGAATAGGCAGAACTTTAAGTGTAATATTTATGTTTTTAGCACTAGAGTTCGAATCGATTATCTTTATGATTTGTTTTATGGTTTGCATTCAAATTAGTGCGGCCTTTTATTTTCCTGCCTTACAGTCTGTTATACCTTTAATAGTAGAAGAGAAGGACTACATTCAAATGAATGGAGTTCATATGAATGTATCGACTATCTCACGTGTTGCAGGGACAGCTCTTGGTGGAATTTTATTAGTAATTATGGATATTAGTTTTCTTTATATAGGGTCAATGATGGCTTATGTTACGATTTTAGCAACAACATACTTGTTATCATTTGAAGAACCTGAATCAAACAAAGTGAAGGGGAAAAAATCAGCAGGATTTACAGAAATAATACCAGTCTTGAGACGTACACCGATTGCCATGATGGCACTTGTGTTAACATTTGTTCCAGTATTGTTTCTAGGTGGCTTTAATTTAATGGTTATTAATATTAGTGAAACGCAAGGAGACGCTGCAATTAAAGGCCTTCTTTATACAGCAGAAGGTGTTTCATTTATGATTGGTGCTTTCTTCGTCAAACGAATTACACATCTTGTGGAGCCAATTAAACTAATGTTTATTTTCTCCTTTGTTATATCTTTGGCCCACCTTTCATTATTTTTTAGTGATGTAAAAATAATGTCACTTATTTCTTTTGGAATTTTTGGCTTTGCAGTTGGTTGCTTTTTCCCAATTGCTGCTACGATCTTTCAAACGAAAATCGATAAAGAATATCACGGTCGTTTCTTTTCGTTTCGAAATATGTTTGACCGCATCATGTTTCAAGTAGTTTTATTAAGTACAGGATTATTTCTTGATACAATTGGTCTAAAATATATGGTTATTGTTTTTGGTGTGATTTCTTTAGTGGCAGTATTTATTTTTGGTGTGCAGCATTTTAAGATTGGAGCAAATAAGAGATTACTAGATAATCAGAAAAAAATAGTTTAACAATTGGGTATGGGTCTGGAATGGACCCGGCCTTTTTTATTTAAATAATTTATAAATTTTAAATAAAGATGGTTCTTCATAAAAGAAATGATTGTCTACAAGTGTAATGTTTTGTATGATAAAAATAAAAGTTTTGTCTCTTTTTTCCTGTTATTCTGTAAAACTACTATTCAATGAAATTTTTATGTCATTTATTGTTGTTAATCTATTTATATATAAGATCTAGGAGGTACCTTTAAAGATGAAGCATAAGATATTAGGGTTAACAGCAACAGCTGTAGTTAGCTCCTCATTATTTGCAACTATGGCAGAAGCCGAAAGCATTAGTATAAAGAGTAATGATACTCTTTGGGGATTATCCCGCCAATACAATACGACAGTTGATCAACTAAAAAAAGCTAATGGACTAACAACTGATGTTCTTAGGATTGGACAAACTCTTCAGATTCCCGGGACAAATTCTTCTAAAGAAATTACTACTCCAGCACCAGAAAAATCAGTTTCAAAAACTGTTAGTAATGTACAATACATAGTTAAGGGTGGTGACTCCTTATGGGTTATTGCCAGATCATATAACACAACGGTATCAGAATTGAAGAAAGCAAATAATTTGAATAGTGATGTTATTTATGTTGGGCAGAAGTTAAACGTAAAACAGGAAACAACACAAACTAAACAAGAAGATGTTAAACAGAGTGAGCCCACAAAACAGCAAGTTATATCAAATCCGAACACATCTACATATACTGTTTCTGCTGGAGATTCTTTATGGAAAATCGCCAATAAATTTAACATAACAATTGCTGAACTAAAAGTATTAAATAATATGAAGTCAGATGTAATAATCGTTGGACAAGTTTTGAAGGTGACTGGAGAAGCTATTATTGATAACAGTACTGAAAATACGGCACCTCAAAATCAAAACAATAAGGTTGAAACAATGATTTCTGAGGCAAAGTCACTTTTAGGAGTACCATATCGTTGGGCTGGTAATACTCCTAGTGGTTTTGATTGTAGCGGTTTTATTTATTATGTATTAAATAAGGTTACTTCTGTATCTCGCCTTAGCACTGCAGGGTATTGGGATATGATGAAAGTAATAAATGAACCTTCTAGAGGTGATTTTGTTTTCTTTACTACATATAAAGAAGGTCCATCACATATGGGAATATATTTGGGGGATAATCAATTTATCCATGCCAGTAGTTCAGGTGTAAGTATTTCTAACTTAAATAACTCTTATTGGAAACAACGTTACTTAGGAGCTAAGCGATTTTAATGAAAAGAACCAAATTGGTTCTTTTTTGCTCTATTAAACTTTAGGAAATAGATCATTCTAACTGTAGAACCTAACCACAGCGTTTATTTCTTTAGAACCTGGCAAGAATGACTTATAAGCGCCATTATCTAGGAGGAACTAACGTTGAAAGGATTATCTATTGTTTTTATATCACTTATGACTCTATCCATTTTTATTGTTTTAGTAACAGAAAAAAATACTAATAACAACACTCATACTAAAAAGGAGTCAATTACTGCCTCTGAGCCTGAGTTAAATCAGCAAAAATTAGAATTAATCAACCAAAAAGGAAAAAATGTAGGAAATATCATTCTAAACGAAACAGCTGAAGGTGTAACCATTCGGTTAATTGGACAAAATCTACCACCAGGCAAGCATGCTTTTCATATCCATTCAATAGGAATCTGTGAAAAACCAACTTTCACTTCTGCTGGCAGTCACCTAAGCTTCTCAAATCATGAACATGGCTTCGATAATCCTAAAGGACAACATGAGGGAGATCTACCAAATATTGAAGTTGGAGCCGATGGGAAAATTGATATTGAGCTTCTTGCATCTTCTGTAACATTAAAAAAAGGAGAACAACTTTCTCTTTTGGATAAAGATGGGAGTTCCTTTGTTATTCATGAAAAACCAGATGATTATGTAACTGATCCTTCTGGAAATGCAGGGGATAGGATTATCTGCGGATCAATAAATACCAATAAAAGCATATAACTAAGAAAAAGCTACCTACATTCTTTAAAAGGGTAGCTTTTTGTTTTTATGATTAAAAGATATAAGACCTTTAATTATTTGTTTTCTTTGAATCTCAATATACTTTTTAGTATACTCATGGTTGATATAAACCGTATCAACTTAACTTTATATAGATGAAAGAAGGCGTACAATGAATAATTTACTAGCTTATCCATTACCGGAAGAAATTAAAGAAAGAATTCAAAATAGATCATTAAAACGAAAAGATGAACAAGACGCTTTATTAATTGGTAAAGGTGGTTATACTCCATCTGATGAATCGATTCTACTAGATGCAATGATCGCTCTTGCTCTTGGTAAAAATGTCTTATTAAAGGGTCCAACAGGTTCTGGAAAAACAAAGTTGGCAGAAACGTTATCATTTTTGTTTAATCAACCTATGCATAGTGTGAACTGTTCTGTTGATATGGATGCTGAAGCACTTTTAGGCTTCAAAACAATTGAAAATCGAAACGGTGAAACATCCATCGAATTCATTTCAGGTCCTGTTGTAAAGGCAATGAAAAAAGGCCATTTATTATATATAGACGAAATAAATATGGCAAAGCCAGAAACATTACCGATATTAAATGGTGTGCTAGATTACCGGAGAATGATTACAAACCCATTTACAGGTGAAGTTATCCGTTCACATGAGGATTTCGGTGTTATTGCGGCTATTAATGAAGGATATGTGGGAACGGTTCCATTAAATGAAGCACTCAAAAATCGTTTTGTTGTTATTGAAGTACCCTATATCCAAGGGGAAGAGCTAAAAATAGTTTTAGAGAATCAATCACAACTGTCTGATCAACGCTTATTAGAAACGTTTACTAGTCTTTCGTCAGATCTACTAACTCTCGTGAAAAATGGCCAGGTTTCAGAAGAGGCAGCATCGATCCGAGCGCTTATTGATACATGTGATTTAGCTTGCTATATGCCACCAAACCGTGCTGTAGAAAGAGGAATTGTTAATAAGCTTGAAGATGAAAGAGAAAAAGCCGCCATTCGAAATCTAGCAGAAACGTTATTCGAGTGAGGGTATAAAATTGAGATTTATAAAATTTAATGATCAACAGGTAGATTCTTTTTTATTTATGGCATTATCAGATTTAGCAAAGGGATTAACGAAAATTCCAGACATTGAGGTTGATTACAGCGTTCACTCATATCTAGATCCATTTGAAAAAAAAGTTTATATTAGTCATTTCTGGGACCACCGGGAGAAGGAAGAAACAGAACTAGCGTTAAAAAGCGATATTTATCTTAGAAGTATTGGTAATTATTATTATACTGATTTTAAAGAATTAGGTGTTTTTATTGAAAAGTCTTCAAAATTAAAGCTAAAGAGCTTTGCGAAGCAATTATGTATGCTGTTGGAGGACCTTCGATTAGAGGAAAAATGCAGAAGAGAAAGACGCGGTACGAAAAAAGCGTTTAATATTCGAAGAGAGCTTTATCGAAAACATTTTCAAAGTCAGTTAATTATTCATCAAGAGCGAAGTATTTTAACGGATGCGCTTTTTAATAGTATGTATTTAATACTAACTGCACAATCCACAATCGAGACTATCCCATCTTTATCTGAGAGTATTGACAGATCGATTCCTTATATTGAGTCAAAGCTTTTTCAAGTGTTTGATGTAGGTTCTACTAAGCAGGTTATTGATATTGTCTTAGAAATTGTTGATGTTTTAGAAGAAATATTGGAAAAAGATATGCTAAATACCTATTTTTATTTAGCGGAACTACCTTACAATAACTTTCTGTCTGGCAGCCTATATGATGAATTAAAAAGAAAATCTAAATTAAAAAACAAAGATGCGTTAGAAGATGCTAAGCAAGGCGATGAAGATGTACATGGTGACAAATTACCAACATGGCATAGTGAAACAAGCAAGCCTACAAAAAGTTTTCTTCAATTCGATTTAGAACAAGGAACAAATACGACGATAAATGGAGACGGTGCTCTACGTGAGGGAGAAGACGGTGACCAGGCTCTAGCGATGGTTCAAGGAACTTCAAAAAAAGCAAAAAGAAATGATTACTCCAAAATGGAAGCATTGGAAAATCAAAAAGAGGATCGAGCTAGTAGTGGGGATGCATCTTATGGTAAGGAAAATAAATATGCTGTACCTGTGTTTCAAGAAGCTAAAACTCCAACAATATCAGATATTGAGCAATATCAAAAAGATCGAATGGATATTCAGTTATATCAAAATAAGCTGAAGCTAATGATCCAAAAAACGCTGGAACATAAAAGAACAATGCCGAGGTCCGATCTTCAAATTGGAAGATTAAACAAAAAACTGCTCCGAATTATAACAGATGACAATCCGAAGCTTTTTTATAAAAAACAGGAAAAGTCTCCTGAGATTGATGCTGTTTTTACTCTATTAGTTGACTGTTCTGCATCCATGTTCGATAAAATGGATCAATCAAAGCTTGGGATTATCTTATTTCATGAAACGTTAAAATCAGTAAGAGTCCCACATAAAATTGTTGGATTTTGGGAGGACACGAACGAATCGACAAAAACACGACAGCCAAATCATTTCTATGAGGTAATCTCTTTTGAGACCTCTTTAAATCAGCAGTCAGGACCTGAAATTATGCAACTCTCACCAGAAGAAGATAATCGTGATGGATATGCTATAAGACATATGACAGAACAACTAATGAAGAAAAATGAAAAACAGAAATTTCTCCTTGTTTTTTCAGATGGTGAGCCCGCTGCGACAGGTTATGAACGCAATGGTATTATTGATACACATGAAGCGGTTTTAGAGGCAAGGAAACTGGGTATAGAAGTAATCAATGTATTTTTGTCAAATGGCGAAGTTCATGAAGCAACACAAAAAACAATACAAAATATATATGGAAAATATAGTGTTTTTGTCGACAAAATTGAAGAGCTCCCAGAGCAGTTATATCCACTACTGAAGAGATTGTTATTAAAAATGTTATAAAAGGATGATAAAGGTTGATCCGAAACGAGTATGCATGTCTGTAAGAGTATTTGTATAGATGTGAGAAAAGAATGAGTATCTCTACTATATAAACACTCACTGAAATTTCATATTGTGACAAAGTTTGCGAAATAGTAAAAACCTCTAATTTATTTATAAAAATAGAGGTTTTTATTGAAATTACATGGAGAAAATTAACCTGAAAAAGTAGGAAAGACATTAATAATAATTTCAAAATAAACATAAATTTCATTAATACTAAAAAAATATAATTAATTTACATTAAAATAATAAAAATTGTACTTTTTTCCTTGGTATATGTTGTATGATTGGAGTAAAGATAGTGATATATTTGTTGGATAATTCCAATTATTCCGAACAATTAGACACTCTAAGGAAAACCACAAGAAAAAAGATACATTTTTTTTCGATTTTTCTATTAACTATCTTGGAATGTGAAGGTAGCAATGTTAAAATAGCATTGGAAGCGTTTTAATATCATACTACTATACTCGTAAGAGTGGTTAATATCGTAGGATAATTTTATCCTTCCTACGTATCAGGAAAATCATTTCTGATCACTTATGAATCGTTGGGGGTAATGTTAGATGGCACAAGGCAATAGCAAGAAGAATTTCCCTTGGGAAGACTTCCATGGTCCTAACCTCGGCTATGTCATGGAACAATATGATCAATATAAACTTGATCCAAATTCTATTGATATAGAATTAAAAGAAATCTTTGATACCTGGGGTTCTCCTTCAATCACAACAAAAGACACGACAATGTCAGCTGAAAATGAAACAATCAGTACTGATAAAATGAAAAAAGTTGCTGAAGCAGTTCGATTAGTGACAAATATTCGTAGATATGGTCACTTAAACGCAGCAATTTATCCTTTTGAGGACCGAAATGAGAAGAATGAGTTTCTTCGCCTTGAAGAATATGATTTAACTGAGGAAGATTTAAAAGATATACCTGTAAACCTATTATGTGAAGATGCTCCTGCACATGTGACCAATGGGCTTGAAGCATATCAATACTTAAAAGAAGTTTATAAGAGAACGATCGCATTCGAATTTAGTCATGTTCATAACTATGAGGAAAAAACATGGCTTGTAAAAATGGTGGAATCAGGAGCGATCTTTGAAAATTTATCAAAGGAAAAACGTGTTTCTATCTTAAAAAGACTCACAGAAGTTGAAGGATTTGAACAATTCCTTCACCGTACTTTTGTTGGTCAAAAACGTTTTTCTATTGAAGGTTTAGATATGCTAGTTCCGGTACTTGATGAATTAATTTCAAATGCCGTTCAAGCGGGCACTGATACAATAAATATAGGAATGGCGCACCGTGGCCGTTTAAGTGTTTTAGCTCATGTACTTGGAAAACCGTATGAAATTATCTTTTCTGAGTTTCAACATGCACCTAATAAAGAATTGGTTCCATCAGAAGGTTCTATTGGAATTAACTATGGCTGGAGTGGTGATGTTAAGTACCACCTTGGTGCCAATAAACAAATAAAAGATGAAAGTACAGTGCGTGCTAAAGTAACATTAGCTAATAATCCAAGTCATCTAGAGTTTATCGATCCAATTGTTGAAGGATATACCCGTGCTGCACAGGAAACTCGTACAGAAAAAGGCTATCCAAAACAAAATGAAAATAATGCTATGGCTATTCTTATCCATGGGGATGCTGCATTCCCGGGTGAAGGAATTGTTGCGGAAACATTGAACTTAAATAAGCTGACTGGTTATCAAACGGGTGGCACAATACATATTATTGCGAATAATATGATCGGTTTTACAACTGAAAGTCGTGATTCCCGTTCAACCACATATGCAAGTGACCTTGCAAAAGGATATGAAATTCCTATTGTACACGTTAATGCAGATGATCCAGAAGCATGTATTGCTGCAGTGTTCATTGCAATGGAATACAGAAATAAATTTAAGAGTGACTTCTTAATCGACCTTATTGGCTATCGACGTTTTGGTCATAATGAAATGGATGAACCATCCATGACACAACCAAAACTTTACGAAAAAGTTCGTAAACATCCAACTGTACGTGAGCTTTATGCAAAATCACTACAAGGCGGAGGAATTGTAAAGCCAGAAGATGTTGAAAAGATTAGTGATGAAGTTCAAACAGTACTAGAAAAGGCATATCAAAAAGTTCCTGATAAAAAGGTAGCTCAAACACATGAAATTCAGTTACCGGAATTCGTTAACAGTGGCCTTCCTAAGTTAAAAACAGCTGTTGATAAGGATAAGTTACTTCAATTAAATGATGAGCTTGTAAAATGGCCGGAAAGCTTTAATGTGTTTTCTAAGCTTCAGAGAATTCTAGAAAGAAGAGCAAAAGCGCTTAAGGAAGATGGAAAAGTGGAATGGGCTTTAGGTGAAGCGTTAGCGTTTGCATCCATTTTAACAGATGGAACTCCTATTCGATTAACAGGACAGGATTCACAGCGTGGAACATTCGCACAGAGACATATTGTTTTACATGATGTTGATACTGGTGAGTTTTATTCACCATTACATCGACTAGATGACGCTAAAGCATCATTTGCAATCCACAATAGTCCATTATCTGAAGGATCTGTTATTGGTTTTGAATATGGTTACAATGTATTTGCACCAGAAACTTTAGTTTTATGGGAAGCGCAATACGGAGACTTTGCAAATGCAGCACAAGTATTCTTTGATCAGTTTATTGCTGCAGGTCGTGCCAAATGGGGTCAAAAATCTGGTCTTGTTATGTTATTACCACATGGATTTGAAGGACAAGGTCCTGAGCATTCCAGCGCTAGGTTGGAGCGTTTCTTACAGTTAGCTGCTGAAGATAGCTGGCAAGTTGCGAATTTAACAAGTGCAGCTCAATATTTCCATATATTACGTCGTCAAGCGGACTTGCTAAAGCGTGAAGAAGTAAGACCACTTGTTATTATGACGCCAAAGAGCTTACTAAGAAATCCACAAACTGTATCAGATCTAAATGAATTATGTGAAGGAGAGTTCAAGCCAGTTATTGAACAACCAGGACTAGGCACTTCTCCGGATAAAGTAAAAAGACTTCTTTTATGCACTGGTAAGGTTGCTACAGATTTAACTGATAAGTTAAATACGATTGAAGGCGATCTTGATTGGGTTCACATGCTAAGAGTTGAGGAACTATATCCTTTCCCTAAGTCAATTATTACATCCATTTTGGATCGTTTACCAGCTCTTGAAGAAATTGTTTGGGTTCAAGAGGAACCTCAAAACATGGGAGCATGGACGTTTATTGATTCAAAATTAAGAGAAATTGCACCAGAAGGAGTTCCGGTGAACTATATAGGTAGAAGAAGAAGACAGAGTCCAGCGGAAGGTGATCCGAATATTCACAAAAAGGATCAAGAACGGATCGTTACGGAAGCATTAACTTGGAATAATTAATTATTTGACCATTAATCATCATTTAAATTGAAAAAATGCGAGACTTGCTGTTATCATATTATCGCGTTAAATTGATATAGATGTAATAAAAGTGATTCTTTTAACAAGCAAGTTTCTCAAGGGGGAACCAACAATGGCTGAAATTAAAGTACCAGAACTAGCAGAATCTATTACTGAAGGAACGATTGCACAATGGTTAAAACAACCAGGTGATTTTGTTGAGAAGGGTGAGTACCTTTTAGAAGTTGAAACAGATAAAGTAAATGTTGAATTAACTGCTGAATTTTCTGGAGTTTTAAAAGAGCTACACAAAGAATCAGGTGATACTGTTCAAGTTGGAGAAACAATTGGGATAATTGATGAGAGTGGTGAAGCTTCTCCTTCACAACCAGAGCAAGCAGAGACTAAACAAGTAGCACCAGCGCCACAAGAAGCTCAACAAAACAATGTTGAAGTAACGGAAGATGATAAAAAACAACGTACAATTGCCTCACCAGCGGCACGTAAGTTAGCTCGTGAGCGTGGAATAGATTTACAACAAGTTCAAACAGTTGATCCACTTGGCCGAGTACGTAAACAAGATGTTGAAGCACACTCGGGTCAAGAAGCACCAAAACAAGAATCGAAACCAGCTGCACCAAAAGCTGCTACACCAGCCGTACAGGACGATAAACCTGGTAAACCAGTAGAAAGACAAAAAATGTCTAGACGTAGACAAACGATTGCAAATCGATTAGTAGAAGTTCAACAAACAGCTGCTATGTTAACAACATTTAATGAAGTAGATATGACTGCGGTTATGGAAGTTCGTAAACGTCGTAAAGACAAATTTTTTGAACAGCATGATGTTCGTTTAGGCTTCATGTCCTTCTTTACAAAAGCTGTTGTTGCTGCATTAAAACAATATCCACTTCTTAATGCCGAAATTCAAGGCAATGAAATTTTGGTGAAGAAATTCTATGATATTGGAATTGCGGTATCAGCTCCAGATGGATTAGTTGTACCAGTTGTTCGTGATGCAGATCACTTAAACTTTGCAGGTATTGAAGGAGAAATTCTTAATCTTGCTAAGAAAGCACGCGATAACAAATTAAGTCTTTCTGATTTACAAGGCGGAACATTCACGATTACAAATGGTGGTGTTTTCGGATCATTAATGTCAACACCTATCCTAAACGGACCACAAGTTGGTATTTTAGGCATGCATAAAATCCAGCTTCGCCCTGTTGCTATCGATGAAAATACAATGGAAAATCGTCCAATGATGTACATTGCCCTTTCATATGATCACCGAATTGTTGATGGAAGAGAAGCAGTAAGCTTCTTAGCAACAGTGAAAGAATTACTTGAAGATCCAGAATCATTATTATTAGAAGGATAAGTTTTTAATAAATCTAAGAAGGTTGGCACTAAATGTGTCAGCCTTTTTTCTTTTACCAGAAAGGATAAGTTTTTATGAATTAGAGTATATGAAAACTAAGGCTACTGACATTAGGACTTGGCGATAAGCCAGGTTTTTCTAATAATTCGTTTTACTAATTGAATTATTTTAAAATTTAATTTAAATTATCCTAGTAAAATGATAAAATGTGTATTTATATAATATATTTTTCAAAGGTTGATTTTATATTCTTTTGAAAGAAATCTTTGATCAGTAGGAATTTGAGGTGATGTTATGAATAATTCTGTAGAACAATGGTCGTCCAAGCTCTCTTTTATTCTTGCGGCTGCCGGGTCTGCAATTGGTTTAGGAGCGATATGGAAGTTTCCTTATGTTGCGGGGACTAGTGGGGGCGGTGTATTTTTTCTAATCTTTATTTTATTTACTTTACTAGTAGGACTACCACTTCTATTAGGAGAGTTTGTGATAGGTAGAAGTACGAAAAAAGATGCCATTCAAGCATACAAACAAATTGCTCCGAATTCCTCTTGGCACTTAATTGGACGACTTGGTGTAGTGACTTGTTTTATCTTGTTGTCTTTTTATAGCGTAGTAGGTGGCTGGATTTTAATTTATCTATTTAAAGCTGTTACAGGAAATCTTAGTGGCTTAACAGAGCAGGAGTATGGTGAGTTATTTGGTACTAGCATTTCGGATCCGATTTTAACCGTTTTTGCACAGTTATTATTTTTACTTATTACAAGTTTTGTTGTTTCTAAAGGTGTTTCAAATGGGATTGAAAAAGCAAGCCGAATTATGATGCCTGCTTTGTTTATATTATTTGTCATTTTAATTGTTCGTTCTATTACACTAGATGGCTCTATGGAAGGAATTATTTTCTTTTTAAAGCCTGATTTTACAAACGTAACATCTGAGACGATTTTATATGCGATGGGACAATCCTTTTTTGCCCTAAGTGTTGGAGTGTCAGTTATGGTAACTTATAGCTCTTATTTGTCTAAGAATGAAAATTTACCACAATCGGCAGTTTCAATCGTCGTTCTTAACTTATTAGTTGCGTTTTTAGCAGGATTAGCGATTTTTCCGGCCGTGTTTTCTTTTGGTTTAGCTCCGGATGCAGGCCCTGTGTTATTGTTTAATGTACTGCCCACAGTGTTTAATCAAATGCCGTTTGGAACAATCTTTTTGATCGCATTTTTATTATTGTTTTTATTTGCTACTTTAACATCTGCTTTTTCAATGCTCGAAATAATTGTAGCTCCAATCGCGAAGGGGAACAATTCTAAAAGGATAAAAGCTTCTTGGTTAGTAGGAATATCCATTTTTATCGTAGGAATTCCATCAGCACTATCTTTCGGACTACTTGGACATATAACCTTGTTTGATAAGTCTATTTTTGACGCAGCCGATTTCCTAGTAAGCAATATTCTTATGCCACTTGGTGCTCTTTTAATTTCAATATTTGTTCCATTAAAGATATCTAAAAAAGTTTTATTTGATGAACTGTCACAAGGGTCTTCTCTTAGCAAAAAGATCTTTACAATATGGTATCTACTATTAAAATATGTATCACCAATTGTTATTATCTTTGTCTTTTTAGATGCTTTAGGTATTATATAGAATAAAAAAGGCAGATTTTTCTTTATAAGATAATCTGCCTTTTTTCTATATTAAAATGGTTTCCATTTTAGTTGTTGTGCTTCATGAAAACGTCTCTCTACTTCACGCCAATTTACAACATTCCACCAATTCTCAACGTATTTCTTTCGTTCATTTTTATATTGAAGATAGTAGGCATGTTCCCAAACATCTAGTGTAAGTAAGGGGATAACATCCCATTGACTTAAGTTTTGATGCTTTTCTGCTTGAAGAATTTCTAATCTACGGGAACGTGGTGCCCAAACTAAAATTGCCCATCCAACTGCTTCAACATTTTTGGCTGCTTCAGAAAAGTGGCTTTTAAATTTTTCAAAACTACCAAATGTTTGATTAATCTCTCTCATTAACATACCAGAAGGCATGCCACCACCGTTAGGACTCATTACATTCCAGAAGATTGTGTGAAGGTAATGACCTGCACCATGAAACGCTGCTTCACGTTCCCAATGCTTAATTAATTCAAAGTTATTTGTTTGACGAGCTTTTTGCATTTCTTTTTCGGCTTTATTTAAACCATCAACATAGCTTTGATGATGCTTGTCATGATGTAATCTCATAATTTCACGATCAATATAAGGCTCTAATGCATCATAACTGTAGGGTAGTGGTGGTAACGTATGACCTCCGATTGGAACCGTTCCTGCTTCGTTATGGACGCGTAAAATGCTTTCTTGTTCATTATTTTCATCATCAAAGTAAGCTTCAAACTGTGTAAACAGACGATCAGCACGCTCATAAACTTCCTTATTATCAAGATGATCATCTTTGTTTAGTTGAGCTTGGAAGTTTTCAAGCTCACTTTTCCAATCTTCTAATGTATTTTTGTGATGGTTTCGGCTTAGTTCTTCATAGGAATGATGATAACTTTCTAAAATTTCCTCACACCATTTTTGCATGGATAAGATGTACTGCTCTGACATTATTTCTCCCTCCCTGACATCAGTCGTAGACAATATATGCACTTTTCCAAAAAGGTTGATCTTTTTTCTAAATAAACCTGTTATGATCTTTTTTGGTAGTGGGCAAGTGTTAGCAATGGAAAAAGAAGATTGTAGCTATGGTAAGTGATGTAAAAATGCCCTGGTAGTCCAATGCCGGTTGGATATGTTCTTCCTTCTTCAGTAAAAGAAGAATCGTTTATTAGATGAGATATACCTTTTTGTACAGATAAATTAGAAAAGGCTCTACTCTGAATTAATGCATCTAATGCCCATGATGTTTGTGAAGGGGTACTAAATGAAAGGGGTACATATCTTTTCTCCTCACTACTTGCACATGATTCACCCCAACCTCCATTGTTTAATTGTATGCTTTCTAGCCAGTTGATTGCCTTTTTTATAGCAGATGAATTTGGGGAGATACCAACAGCTAGTAGTCCTGTCACAGCTGCCCAAGTTCCATATATATAACAAACTCCCCATCTTCCATACCAAGAGCCGTTCTCTTCTTGATTGTCCATCAGCCACCTTATTGCTGCTTTTACACTTGGGTGTTCTTTTGTTAATCCAGCATAGTTACCTAAAAACTCTAGTACTCTACCTGTTAAGTCCGGAGTTGAAGGGTCAATAGCAGCATCCTCTGCGTTTTCTAAAGGAAGATACGTAAGGATTTCAAGATCTGTATTTTTTTCAAAGGCCGCCCATCCACCATCAGCATTTTGCATGGAGAGAAGATAAGTAACTCCTTTATACCAAGCATTGCGTACTTTTTGATCTTTACGAGCTTTCCTTGTTAATGCTCGTAATGCGGCTGAGGTATCATCATTGTCTGGATTAATCGTATTATTATGGGAAAAACCCCATCCCCCTAGCTTAATATTAGGGTTATGAATCTTCCAATCACCCTTTTTTGTATGTTGCATGGATAAGAGATATTGAACGGATTTGTTAATCATGGGTGAAGTACTGGAAACATTTGCTTCTTGAAGGGCATAGCTAAGTAAGGCTGTATCCCAAACAGTAGAGGTTGAGTTTTCTAGATGAATACCATCACAATTGGTTGAAACCAAATGCTTTAAACCGTTTATGGCATTTAATATCGTTGGAGAAGACTTTTTATAGCCTAAAGATAGTAGGGCATAAATCATGAAAAAGGTTGAACTAGCATAGCTGTAAAGAGTTCCATCAGCTTCAAGTCTTTTTAACATATATCGCTCTGCTTTTTGATAGCCTAACCGGTGTAAATATTCAGGTAGTTGCAGAAGTTTTTTCATTTCATTTGTAAACGATGAATTTGTACGTGTCGCAAATGGAAGTTCCCAGTTTTCGTTAGCAAAAGAAGAACGAATAATCAGGTGATTCAAGTTTGGTGTATAACTTGATTTAATCGTGTATTTTTTATTGGCAGCAACCATCATTGGAATAAAATGAATTCTGGCATAGTTACTGAATTGATAAAAATTTAAGGGAAATGAAGTTGGAATTAGAAGGAAGGTCATTGGTATATAAAATAGAGTTGGCCACGGATAAAGCCCATTTACAGCTAACATCCATTTCGTCAAAAAATGGGAATTACCCAATCCACCATTCTTACGGATAAATGCTTCAGCTTTTTTTAAGCCAGGATGTTCTTGTGTAAAGTAACCTGAATATAAAAGAGCACAATATGCTTGTATGGTAATAGAAAGGTTCCCACTTTTTTCATCAGAATAAGCCTTCCATACCCCTGAGTTTTTTTGTAACGAATAGATCCGATCTGCTAGTTGTTTTATTAGCTTTTCTTCATTTTTTATATCTAAGGCACGCAATGTCATAATCATAAAAGCGTCAGTCATTAAACCGCCTTCAAAACAATATTTCCAAGAACCATCTTTTCGTTGAGTAGTTCTTAATTTTTCGATCATTTCTTCTATCTTCTGATCAATACTTTCATTCGTATACATATATCCGTTCACCTCTCCATACATTATGCAATCATTCTGTGTGTTATGAAACTGAACGATTTTATCTGTTTTTCTACTATTCTTTTTTCCATTATCAGGTATAATAAATTATTATTCTATTAGAAGATGGAAGGGAACAGAATGTGGAAACAGTTAAAAGATGTTAGTCCAGTTACAATGAATATTCTAATCGGTACTTTATTTGGACGTTTAGCAACATCGATGTGTATACCGTTTTTAGCCATTTACTTAACACAGGAAAAACATGTATCACCGTCGACAACAGGTGCTATCATCGCAATTAGCTCTCTAGTTGGCATTGCATCAAGCTTTTATGGTGGATATTTATCAGATTTATGGGGAAGAAAAAGAGTTCTGTTAATCTCTGTTTTTGCTTGGGGCCTCGTTTTTGTAGGATTTGCTTTTACTCATTCTATTGTAGGTTTTTTTATGATGAATGCGTTAAACGGTTTATGTCGTTCTGTTTTTGAACCAACTTCCAGGGCCATGCTTTCGGATTTAACGGTTGAAAAAAATCGTTTAGTAATCTTCAATCTTCGCTATACAGCAATAAATGTTGGTGTTACATTTGGACCGTTAATTGGACTTAAACTTGGGGCAGCTGCTAGCACAACTCCATTTATATTTGCGGGAATAACGTATTTTCTATATGGAATTGTTTTACTTTATACGTTGAGAAAATACAATGACAATGTAAACATAACGAATAATAATCTTGTTCAGTTAAAAGATGCAGTCCAAATTGTCCGTAAAGATCATATTTTTTTATATAGTCTTGTTGGACTTGTATTATGTATTACAGGATATTCTCAATTTAGCTCAACATTGCCACAATACTTTTCAAGCTCGGAGTTATTCAAAAATGGAGCTGAATTATTTTCATATTTACTAACTTTAAATGCAATTACAGTTATTGTTTTGCAATTTCCGTTAATAAAAATTGGGAAAAAATATTCCCCACTTGTTTCAATTATGATTGGGAATGTTGTCATTTGCTTAGGACTTTTCGGCTTTGCATTTAGTCAAGAATTGCCACTATTAATTTTAATGATGATCATTTTTACAATTGGTGAAATCTTGATGTTCTCTATGACAGATTTACTTATCGATCAGCTTGCTAAGCCTGATTTAAAGGGAACATATTTTGGTGCTATGGGTTTTACACAACTTGGAAATGTCATCGGCCCATGGATCGGCGGTATTTTATTAGAGCAATTTGGCGCGAACAAACCATTATATCTTTTTGGTACACTAGTGATGATTACAATTATCGCTTTACCAATCTTACTATATGTAAAATATGAAATGAAAAAGAAAAGTGTGGCTGTTAAGGTTGCCATTCCACAATAATTGGCTTTTTAACTATTTTCGGATAAAATAAAAGAAGAAATTAGAGAGGTGATAGATATGATTCATAAAACATGGCAAAATTCTAAAGAAATTAAGAAAGTAAAATGTATTCATACGAATGCTGAAAAATATATGGTAGATCGAGCTTTAACAGCAGGAAAAGAGTATGATGTACAAAATGAAACAGAGGAATTTTTCTTTGTTATTGACAATACCGGTAAAGTCGGTGGATATTACAAAGACTATTTTGAAGTGATTTAATAATTCGTTAAGGAGTGACGGGAAACTGTCATTCTTTTTTATTTTCTTAGAAATACCTATTGATAACCTATATTATTTGACATGAACTATATTATTATTATAATTGATAATGATAACCATTGTGTTACAAATGTTATTTTTATATTAGGAGGGGTGACCTCAGTGGATTCAAAAGCGAAACTAATCCTTCATCCAGTAAGAATGAAAATTGTTCAAACCTTAATAGGAAACAAAGAGTATACTGTTCAGCAAATTGCAACAAGATTAACAGATGTACCACAAGCAACATTATATCGACATCTAAATAAATTATTAGAGGCTGAAGTTTTAAAAGTTGTAAAGGAAAACCAAATAAGAGGTACGGTCGAAAAAATCTATGCCTTAAATGAACATGAGGTATCTAATGAGAGAGATTTAACAAAAATATCTAAAGATGAACATTTAAACTTATTTTTAACCTTTATGACTCATCTACTTGGACAGTATGAAAGTTATTTAAACCAAGAAAATATTGATCTAATAAAAGATGGAGTAAGTTATCGGCAAGCTATGGTGTACTTAACAGATCAAGAATTTCAAGAATTTATGCAAGAACTTTCACAAGTGTACAAAAAAGTAATAGATAATGAACCATCAAATGATCGAAAAGCTCGACATCTGTCGACAATTTTTATTCCGGAAGCAAAAAAGTAGTTTTTGTCTGTCTATTTTTATTCTATAATAAGAAGAAATGTTATATGACGAAAGGAAAGACAGATATGAGTGAACAGAATCTTAGAATAAGAGATGCAAATCTGGATGATCTCCCAAAGATCGTTGAAATATATAACAGCTCTATTCCAGGGCAGCTTGCAACAGCTGATTTACAAGAGGTGACTGTAGAGAGCAGATTAAAGTGGTTTCATGAACATAACGCACACCAACGACCATTATGGGTGTTAGAAGAGGGTGGCACTATAGTTGGCTGGCTAAGCTTTCAATCTTTTTATGGGAGACCGGCTTATGATGCAACAGCAGAAGTAAGTATTTATCTTGATCCTTCCGCTCACGGAAAAGGCTACGCTCGTGTTTTAATGGAACGTGCTATAGCTCAAAGTCCTGAGCTGGGATTAAAAACGTTACTAGCATTTGTATTTGGTCACAATTCACCTAGTATTAAGCTTTTTGAAAACTACAATTTTGAAAGATGGGCGCACTTACCGAGGATTGCAAACATGGATGGTGTAGAACGAGATTTAGTTATTCTCGGTAAAAGAGTATGTGAATAAAAAAAAGAGGAAACATTGGGCCAATCAGGTTCATTGTATCCTCTTTTTGTTTTAAAAATAGGTAAAAATTTAAAATAGATTGAATAGATCAATCATTAAAACAAATACTGACATATATTGAAAGAAACTAAACATGTTGAGGTAGAAGGTGGATTATGCAAAAGATATTATTATCACATAATGATTTAGATGGGGTAAGTTGTGGCATTCTAGCTAAATTTGCGTTCAAGGAAAATGTTGAGGTACATTATCATTCTGTTAATAGTCTAGATTATCATGTTGAACAATTGCTTGATCAGCAGGACTTAGATAAGGAAGTATACATAACTGATTTATCTGTTAATAAAGAAAATGAGGCAAAGTTAGAAAAGTTTTATAAAAATGGGGGGCAGATAAGATTAATTGATCATCATAAAACAGCTCTTCATTGTAACCAGTATGAGTGGGGGATCGTGAAGGTAGAAGAAAAAGAAGGAAAGCTGGCTTCTGCTACATCACTTCTTTATTCCTACTTAGTTGAGAACAACATTATATCGTCTCAACCAATTTTGGATGAGTATGTTGAACTAGTACGTCAATATGATACGTGGGAATGGGAAAAGAATGAGAATATTCAAGCTAAAAGGTTAAATGATCTTCTATATATGCAATCAATAGAAGAGTTTGAAGCAAGCATGTTAGATAGATTGTTAACATTTGATCATTTTACATTTAGTGAGTTTGAAGAGAAAATTCTCGATATCGAAGAAAAGAAAACAGACCGTTACATTAGGCGTAAAAAAAGGGAGTTAGTGCAATCGTTTTTAGGTGATGTATGTATAGGGATTGTTCATGCTGAATCTTATCATTCTGAATTAGGAAATGAATTAGGAAAGGAACATCCCCACCTTGATTGTATTTCAATATTAAATATGGGAAATAAAAAGATTAGTTTTCGAACAATACATGATCATACTGATGTTTCTGAGATTGCCTCAAGATATGGTGGTGGAGGACATGCAAAAGCAGCTGGGTGTTCCTTAACAATCGATGCTTATAAAGAATTTATTGAAAAACCTTTTTCAATAAAGCCATTACGCACAGATTTCATTCACAATAAAATGAACCTGAAAAATCATTGTTCGCATTTCGAAAATGCTGAAAAGGATAAATTCTTGCTTTACAAAAATAAAGAAGATGTATGGAATATAGAAAAAAATCATAAATTACTTTCAAATCAATTCTCAAGCTATGAAGAAGCAGAGCGCTTTGTTAAAAGAACTTATTCTGTTCATTTATCAAAAGATGAGAAGCTCGTTCAATATTTATTAGATTCTTATGAGCGATCTAAGTAAGATAACAAAATAAACAAAAAGCAAAGCATAATTTGCTTTGCTTTTTTTATACAGAAAACGGAAAAAAATGCTCTTTTCCTCTTATGATTAACGATTAACTTGAACAAAATTCAGTTTATGCACTAGATTCAAGCGTTGATACCTCGGAATGGTGGACTAGTATGATATCATCAATCTCAGATTCGAGTTTTTTAAGCTCTACGTATCCACTGGTGTATGTATAAAATATTTCATATAATTCCTCTTTATAGATGACAATCTTCAAAACTACTCACCCTTGCCTTTCTTCTTTGATAGATATCTAATACCCGCTTGTCTAAATAAATAAACTAGGTATTAATGCCTATTTTTGACTAAGGATTGATAAAGTGTTTAATCTACAACAATGTATGCAATCATTGGAACTTGTTGACCATCATGAGAGTGCGTATCACAAATAAGACGATAAGTTCCTTGTTCCTTGAAATGAAGTGGAATAACTGTCTCCTCTCCTTTTTTAACAGTACCTTTGATATCAGTACCTTCTATATAAAAAGGATGTTCCTCACCGTTCACACCAATAATACTTAATGTAACATCTTTATCTTGTGGAATAACAATTGTACCTGGATCCCAACGATAAGCTTCAATTTTCTTACCATCTGATGTTGTTGTTGTGAATTCTCCGGTTACCATGTTTATAACAATGTTCGTATCTTTTTCAGCGCTATTTTGAAATGTTGGCACAACATCATTCGAGAAGTAATACAAGCTACCCATGACAATTGCGACAAAAAGAAAAAACAACCAGCTCTTGCGAATAAAAATAAACCGCATCATATCCCCCCTAAGCATGTCTCAATTTAACTATATGACTTTAGAAAGGAGAACTTGTCTAATTTGTACAAAAAGTTTATAGATAATCGGTAGGTGAGGGTAGTTTGAAAGTAATGAGGGTAATGTAAGGGGAAAGGGAGTTCTAATATTCTAGAGCTCCCTTTCATTTACATTATACTAAATGATATTGTTCAGCATTTGTTACAATTAATAAAGCTTTTCCTTCATCAAGTTTTTCTTCATATGTTTGTGCTTCATCTTCTGAAAAGCCTATTTCATATAATTGATTTCGGAGTTCGTCACCTTTTTTACTAAAAAAGTTTTCAACAGCTTGATTTAAACCTGTTTCCTCAATACCAATCACATTTGTTTCTGCTTTATCAGAAATTCTTTCTGTTCGTTCGTCATCATGTGTTAACACATAAAGGTCATTAGCTTGTACACCTTTATTTTTAAGATTATTTACAGCTTGCTCCAGATTGTCTTCATTTTGGAATTCTTCAATATAAGGTTTCATATACTAACTTCCTCCTTTAAAATGTTATAGTATTCTATTACACAAAATACGATGTATTAAACATAAAATGCATGTTACTAGTTAAGTTAGTAGTATTCTACTAACTTTTTATATTGTGATTAAAGAAAGAAAATTTCGGGTATATCATCTTCTTAAATTTTCCTCTTTTCTTATTGTTAGCATTATGTTATATTTATCTAGCGATGAGCTGAATTGTGTAAGTCGAAAAACATGCCGGAAGGCTAAATGCACGATGTGGCGTGCAGTTTTTCGCCTCAATACGCAGGAGACGTCTTTATAGGCGTCTCTTTTTATTATGTGAAAAGTCATTAAGTACCAATATATTATTGTCGTGACCTCTTAGAATTAACAGTTTGACTTGAAGAATTTCCCGAAATAACATATCGTGATAGGAAATATGAGAAGAAAGAGGTACAGGATGAATAATTCGATACTATTTATTGGTGCAGGTAGAATGGCAGAGGCAATCATATCTGGGCTATACCAAAAAAGCGATGAACAAATAAGTCATATCTATGTTTCGAACAGATCAAATCCAGAGAGACTAACTGAATTAGCTAAAAAGTATAAAGCTAATGCAATACATGATATTGAAAAGATTATTAAAAGAGTAGATGTTATTGTTTTGGCTATGCCGCCAGGTGAACATAGAGATATTCTGAAGAGAATAGGTCCTTACATAACCAATCAGTTTATTGTAACAGTAGCAGCAGGAATCGGACCTGCCTTCTTAGAGGATAACCTTCCAACTAACACTCCTGTTGGATGGATAATGCCAAATACGGCAGCTACAATTGGTCATTCCATTTCACTTTATACATATGGAAAGTTTGTTACAGATAAACATAAGAAACAAATGGAAATGCTAGTGAATTCCATCGGAGCATCACAATATTGCACTGAACAACAAATTCATGATTTAACTGCCGTTACGGGGAGTGCACCGGCTTTTGTTTATCTTTTCGTTGAAACACTAATAGAGTTTACTGAAATGATGGGGGTATCATCTGAAGTGGCTGAGAAATTAGTAAACGAAATGGTAATTGGATCTGCAGAGATGCTTAAAGGAAATCTTTCTGCGCGGGAACTAAGGGAACAAGTAACAACACCAGGAGGTGCGACAGCAGAAGGGATCAAGGTGTTACAAAATGGTCGGTTTACTCAACTTGTTCAACAGGCTGTTATTGCAACGAATAAAAAAGCAAAGGGAGAAGAATAACAAAAGGGCACGCAGAACCATTAACAGCGTGCCTTTCTTATGGATGATTATAATTAACCCCAGAGATGGTTACTATTAGTTAGATCTATTTTTATTACTATATAATTCTTGTTTTCTTCTAAAGCCGGTTACTAGTAAGTAAAATTGATAGCTTTTACGAATTTTTTCTAGTAGCCAATGAGGGAAAGGGATACGAATGTTTTTAAATAATGGTAGATAGATTAAATAGTAACCCCTTTTAAAGTGCTTCCACTTTGGGCAGGAATAGGTTTTTAGAAAGTCGGATACATCAACTATATATCCTTTACCATCTTTCATTGTAATATTCTTTCCATGTATATCAGTAGGATTTAATCCTTTTGATTTAGCAAAATGTATGGCTTTATCTACATCTTCAATGACAGTTTTTGGTATAAATGTTCCTGTATTAAAGGCTTGGTAAAGCGTAATTCCTTCTAATTTTTTAAGAACTAGATATCTTTCTCCATACTCATATAATCTTGAATATGCATTGTGTTCTCCAAGTTTTTTATAAACCATGATTTCTTCTGTAATCCCTTCACGGTTTTCAGCATAAACCTTTACTACTTTTCCGTCTAAAGAAGGATGAGTAAATACAGCTGCAAAATTACCTTTACCAATTAGTTTCCATCCGTTCGGTATGTTTTTTACAATAACGGGATCGAATGGATCTTTACTGTATACAAAAATATGCTTCATAAGTTGCTCATCAATCCAAGACATTTTACACCTCAGTTACCTTCATTGTTTTCTCACAATTTTCACTGTGGAAAACCTTCCTAAAAAACAATGCACTACATATTGCATGATTCGGCCTGAAATAAATAAAAATAAAATTCCATGTGAATACATGGAATTTTATTTTGAACAGTATTACTGTTGTGTATGAAATTATTCCTTTTTGTGGCTTACAGCGGAAAAATTCTCTAGAACAGGTAATGTGCGTTCTCCTTCAATCATTGCGTGTCCACAAAGAGGACAATCAGGCTCTTCGTTTGATTTAAAATTATCACGCATCCAACCATTACAATCTTCTGAACCACAAGTCCAAATTTTTAAGCTTACCTCTGGTGGTTTTTCAACTTGTTGTTGAAATCTCATATCAACACATCCTTTAGTAAGGAGATTTAGTACTAAGTACATTATACACATTTTTTCTAACAATATGTATAAATGTTAACAAATTCCTATGTTATTACCTTATTTCAAGCCTGATTAGCTTTATTTAATAACCTTCGTATTACTCTACTTCTTTTAGTTCTGCAACACTTACCTGTGAACGTTCTTCAAGTGGTCCTCTTAAATGACAAGTAACCATTCCTTGCTCTTCATGCAATTCATCAATCCAAACAGAACTACCATTATACATAACTTTAATATCAGCAGATGAAGATAAGATTTGTTTTACTCGATTCATATCCAATTGTATAACCTCCTAAAAATTTATCAACATTTTATTTTTACCTGTTTTATTCGCTGTTATACAATTTGGAAATTATTTTTGGATTTTTAACTTGTGTGATTCTCTGTTAATGAAAAAAGGACTTATTTTTTGATAAGTAAAGCTGCGCCAAATCCATTCTAATGGACCATAGTAGAAGTAAGATAACCATATATAACTAATTCCAAGCTGTATGACAAAGAGAGCTAAACTGATTAACAACCCTTCAGTAAGAGTTAGGGTGTTATACATGTGAAAAAAACGAAAAAAGGAAATGACCATTATGGATTGAGCTAAATAATTGGTCAGTGACATTCTCCCAACATATTGGAAGGGAGAAAGAATCTTCTTGAAAATAGTCCGACTACTAAGCAAATAGATCGCCGTGATATAAAAAACAGCAAGAAAAAGACCACTCAAGCTAGTAAGAAAATAGGTAATACTGTCGTCATCTAAGTTTGTGAGTATAGCTAGTCCATTCAAACATACTGTAATCAAGCTTAAAAATAAACTAATTTTCCACCAATTATTTATACGAACTATATTTCTATGGTTTCTCTCATATAGCTTCTCTTTTCCTGCGAACAAACCTAATAAAAACCAACCTAATACAGGAATCATGACAATTGGTAGCTGTTGAAGTATCGGCAATACTTCAATGTTAAAGCGAAACAATACCCACTCAAAATAAGGAGCTTCCTTATACATTTGAATATACTCTAATGCGATTTTACTTTGGCTCGCTGTTGGAATCGTAGAAGCAGAAACAAATATAGACGCGAAAAGAAATAAATGGTAAGCAAATAATAAGCTTATACTCCACATTGCAACCTTTTTGCTCGAAAGCTTATGGAAGAATAGGAGAAACACACTTGTTATCGCGTAAACATGTAAAATGTCACCATACCAAATAAAGATAAGGTGAATTATTCCGATCAAAAATAGAAAAAGTGTTCTTGAAACAAAGTTGGAAAGAGTTGATTTAATCATAAAAAGATAAAAACTCAATCCAAATAAAAAGGAAAAAATGGGGTAAAATTTCATTTGAATAAACAATTGCAAAAAGTAATAAAGTCCTTGATCAAAATCATCTTTATAAGAAGTTTTGCTAAACATCGTATCGATGAACTCTGGAGATTGAAAGCTCTTCATATTAACGAGAAGTATTCCAAACAATGCAAGGCCTCGAATTGAATCAATAAATTTGAATCTGTTTGTCATTCATTTCTATCCTTTCTTTCCTAAAAAGCATAAAATAAGGGAATTTACAAAAAATAATAGTAACTAATGATAAAGGTGGTTTTATTAACCATGGATTTGGATTTGATTTGGAAAAGCGTCATTATTGTGATTGGTGGGACAATCCTCTTAAGAATAGCAGGAAGAAAGTCAATCTCGCAAATGACATTAGCTCAAGTAGTGATTATGATTGGAATTGGATCTTTACTTGTTCAACCGTTAGTTGGAAAAAATGTATGGACAACATTAGTGGTTGGTTTAACCCTTGTCCTAACGCTTGTAGTAGTGGAATTTACTCAAATAAAATCTGATAAGCTTGAAAAGTTCATTTCAGGAAAAGCCAAAATCTTAATTAAAGATGGAAAGCTGCAAGAAGGCCAATTAAAAAAGCTTCGTCTTTCAGTTGACTTACTGGAAATGAAGCTAAGACAATCAAATGTTAATAAGATGGAAGATATTAAATATGCAACATTAGAACCAAATGGTCAAATTGGTTTTGAATTAAAAGAGAATAAAAAGCCAGCAACAAAAGAAGATATAAATATGATCTTACAGGAAATTCAGCAAATAAAGCAATCAATGGGGGTCATTCCATTAGACCTTAATATGCAGCAAAATCAACCATCAACACAGAATACGACTTTATTTACTGAAATAACAAAAGGTAAACACAGCCCAACACCTCCTAGTCATCTCCAATAAACTAGCTTTATCGTTCTTTTTTAACTGTCAGATAAAATCTGATGGTTTTTTATGTTTAAATTTGCATAAATGATTTATATTTTGTGCGATATAGAATTTTGTTCTTTGTTCTAATAGGATTAGCCTTTTCTTTAATTGACCTCTTATGAGAATACTTAAGCTCATAAAGCACATTTTTAAAATTCTTCTTTAAATAGGTTTAATAGTCTATACAACAATAAGAAAATCAAGAATTAGTTAAATGATATCGCTTACATTGTGGACTCTATCATCAAATATCTTCTTTTCCATTAATGTCTATCACCATACTTTATCACTCACATAAGTTGTAAATGTACTCAAGAAGATTGAGTGAGATAGATTTACGAACATGTATTGGTTAAAAGGAGGTGGAAGGATTGACTTATCAAAAAGGTGATTGGGAAAAAGACTTTGAAGAGGCAGTTAAACTTCACCAAAAGGCAATCGATGGAGATCAACAAGCAGCAAAAAAAGCTTATGATATTTTGAAAAAAATAAAGCTTCAAGCTATGAATTATAGCATTGTTGAAGCATATTTTGGGAGTTCATCTGCCCTAATAGCAAGAGATCACCCTGATTTAATTGAAAAAATGAACTTAGCAAAAAGAGGATTAAAAGCTCTCGATAAGGCAGTAAAGGCAGAACCAAATCACACAGAAATAAGAATACTACGCGCAAACGTTGCTTATAGATTGCCAGAAATGTATTTTAAGCGAACAAAAACAGCTATCGAAGATTTTCAGTTTTTAATTAGTGATTATGAAAAAAAGAAAACTGATATTTCAAAAGACCAATACTGTGAGTTTCTATTAAATCTAGGTAGTTCATATCAAACAATCGGTGATTCTGAAAATGCCGAGAATACTTGGGAGAAACTACTAAAAATAAATAGCGGAAAATATAAAAAGCTTGTTGAACAGGCTAGGAAAACAGGGGGTGAATAAACTTGAGTTTCAAAAAAAGAGAAGATTTATTGGAATCATTAATGAAAACAAATCCCTTTATGAATAAAGCAAAAAAAGTAATTAATAAAAAAGTTGCTCAGTATACCCAGCCAAAACCAAACAATACTGAAACAACAACTGCTAAAACTTGGAATCACCAAGTGAAAGAACAAACTACACCTACTCATGTTCCAACAAAAATTAAAAAAGAAGAAGATTTGTCGAATAAAACTAGTAAAAACCCTGTTCAAACTCAGTCATCTTTAGAAGAAGCTATTAAGGATCATGATGCAGGTATTAAGGGCAATAAACTAGCTGTAAAGAAAGCTTATTCATCACTAAAAGAGTTATCTAAAAAGCAGCCAAAAAATCTGGAAATAAAAGCTTACTATGGAAGTGCCACAACTCTTCTAGCTAGAGATGCAAATAGTGTAACAGACAAAATGAAATATGCATTAGAAGGTTTAAAACAACTAGACGAAGTAGTTGAAACATCTCCTGATCTTATTCTAGCAAGATTTTTAAGAGGGAATGTGTGCTATCGTCTACCTGAATTATATTTTCAACGAACATCTACTGCAATTGAGGATTTTTCTTACTTGGTAACTGCATTTGAAGTGGACTCATCAATTCTATCAGAAGCTGAGTATACAGAAGTATTAAAAAACTTAGTTGAAGCTTGTAAACGAACAAATCAACTAGAAAAAGCTACAAATTACCAGGAAAAATTAAAAGCACTTAAACATGGTGGACATTTTAATGAAGCTGAAGATAAAGCTAAACCGGTGGACAATAATTATGAAGTTTCTAATGAAGGGCTCACTGATGAAGCAATGGAATATTATAAAAAAGCATTATATGGTGATGCTGATGATGTGAAAGAAGCTCTTAATTTCTTTGATGTTTTTGTGTTAACCAATCCTTCACCAGAGGTAGAGATGATTTATATTGACCTTCAGTCTATGCAAGGTCGTGATTCTATTAACACGTACGAAATGTTCGGTTCAGCTATTAAGTCTATGAAGGCAATGGATAGCTTAATCAATGAACATCCGTCTTTGCATGAGTTACGTGCAATTCGTTCGAGGCACTGCTTGCGTTTACCGGAACTTTTCTTTAGAAGAGCTGCGATCGCTGTAAGTGATATAGAAACATTATTAAAAGCTGAAGATTATCTTAAAGAAGCGGGAGCAGACACACATCATCAACTACTATTTGATCTAGGTTTTGCATATGAAAAGCTAGATATGCTTGATGCTGCACATGAGACATGGAATAAGCTATTAAAGCTCAGACCTTCTAAAGATATAAAAGAGAGAGTTCAAGAGAAATTAAACATTCACTCTTATAAGGAAATTGATCTTCGGACCCTTTCTACTGTAACAAAAGAAAAGCTATATGAAGCAGCAAAAGAAATGCATCACTTAGGTGCAAAAGGTAGTAAGGCTGCAGCTAAACAAAGCTTAGAAGCATGGGAAAAAGCAAAAGATGCTTTTCCGGATTGTGAAATTGCTAAAACCTATTATGCAGCATCTGTTGCGTTAAAGGGCAAATTTGCAAGTGATCCACAAGAAATGTTTGGTGAAACAATTAAAGGCTTAAAACTATTAAAATCTTGCATTAAATCTGATGACCCAGAATTAAAATATTTGCGAGGCTGTATTTATATGTGTTTACCGGAAGGATTTTTCCATACTAGCGACAAGGCAGCTAAAGATTTTAAATCGGTTAAATCAGCATATGAAAACAATCGCGAAAATGCTCCAATTACAAAAGAGCAGTATTTAAAACTGTTGTATGATTTAGGGCATTTATACAAAAAAACTAGTTTCATAGACAAAGCAATGAAAACTTGGAAAACTCTTATGAAAGAAGATCCTCATTCAGAGTATGCTCGTCGAATTGCACATCAGGTAGGTGAAGAAGAATGAGCTCATTATTTGAGAAAAAAATCAAAAAGGTAAGAATGCCTTTAACGATTAAGCGATTTTTCAATGGCACCACTCATCCTGATCAAATGTCACAGCAACAGATTGACTCTTATCATTTAGAATCGTTAAAGCATATTGTTAAAAACGCATATGAAAAAAATGAGTTTTACAGACAAAAGTTAGATGAAGTGAATATGAAGCCGAATGATATTAAATCAGTAAGTGATTTAAGTAAGTTACCTTTCTTAACGAAAGATGAACTGCGCGGCAAACCCTATATTTTATTAACGGTAGATAAAAAAGATATTGCACTTGTTCAGGTTTCTACTGGTACAACGGGTGGAGAAGAGATTTATATGATGTATACGTGGAATGATTATTATTTACATGATCTTGCTCCACGCTATCCAAAGCTTTTTGAAGTAGATCCTGGCGATGTTTGCTTAAATGCCTTGCCATATGAAATGAGTGCAGCAGGTTTAGCTTTTCATAAAACATTTATGGAAGGTTGTGAAGCAACGGTTATCCCTGCTGGTAAAGGTGGAGCTTATTCAACACCTAAGAAAACATTGAAAATGATAAAAGATTTACAGCCTAATGTTGTTATTACAACGCCTTCATGGGCAATGTTGCTTGCAGAAGAAGCGGAAGAACAACAATTTGACTTGAAGAGCTTGCAATTAAAGAAATTATGGATCACAGGTGAAGGATGTTCACCTGCATTCCGTGAGCGTCTTGAAGAGCTTTGGGGAGCTACAGCTAATTTCTTTTATGGCAGCCTTGAATGTGGAGTGTTAGGTATTGAGTGCGACAGTCATGACGGCTATCATTTAGCTCAAGCACATGCAATTGTTGAGATTGTGGATCCGAAAACAGGTGAATCACTTGATGAAGGGGAGATTGGTGAAATTGTCGTAACAAGTGCTCTTCGTTATGATACACCAATTTTGCGCTTCCGAACTGGAGACATAGGCTATATTGAGTCTGAAACATGTTCTTGTGGTGTTACGATGCCTAAGTTCTATTTACGAGGAAGAGTTGTTGATCAAATCAAATATAACGGAACATCACTTTCACCATTTTATTTAGAAGAGTTCTTAATGCGTGAACCTGAAATTGGTAACTGGTTTGAATTTGTTTTAGCAAAAGAAGAAGATAATGAAGCAATCCACGTAAGATGCGAACTTGCTGAAGGTGTTGAAGCATCAAATCATCTAGCAGATTCATTAGAAAGTAAATTGGAGTTTGCATCTGGAATTCCATTTAAACTTGAGTTCGTTGATAAACTTCCAAGACCACAAGGTAAAACAGTACGTGTTGTTTATGAATAGAGGTGAAAAAATTGATTATTGATGCACATGCACATTTGTCTGACACTGAATACGGAAATACAGAGATGTATTTAAAAGTAATAAAGGAAGCAGGGATCGACCAAGGGGTGGCAGTACCTGGTGCGATGCTTGATGTTCGTAAAATGACTGAATATATTACAGGTAGAGCAAAGCCGGATAATCCTGTTCCTGACAATGAATATGTAGAAAAGGCTATTAAAGCAAATCAAAACATTCAAGGTTTTATCTGCATTAATCCTCACGACAAGGATGTTAACAAACAGCTGGAAAAAGGAAAAAAACAAGGATTTAAAGGTTTAAAGCTATCGCCTTTATCACACCAATTTTCCTTTGCCTCAAAAGGCATTACAAGTTTAGCTGATCTTTGTGGTGATTATGGTTTCCCGGTCTACTCTCATGTTGTTTATAGTCCTGGTGCTTCTACAGCAAAGTTTATTCAGCTTGCTAAACAATTTCCTAAAACGAATTTTATTATCGGACATATGGGATTTGGTCCTGCTGATCAGGAAGCGTTAGAGGCCGCAAAAAATTTATCGAATTTTTATTTAGAAACATCAACAGGTAATTTTCTTCACATCCAAGAAACAGTTAAGAAAGTTGGATCATCAAAAGTAATATTTGGATCAGAATATCCGTTATCACATCCTGGAATAGAGCTTGAAAAAATTATAAAGCTTCAAATAACAGATCGTGAACGTGAAGAAATCCTATCTCAAAACATTAAACATCTTTTACAGATGAAATAAGGGTGTGTTTAAGATGAACACACAAAATAAGATTGCTGCTTTGAATGAAGTACTAAACTATGCAAAAACATCACCATTTTACTCTACTCGAATTCAAAATCTACCACTACATTCACTAGAAGACATAAAAAATATACCATTCACAACAAAATCTGATTTAAGAGAGCAATCACCTTTTGGTCTTTTGCCAGCTTCTTCGAGTTCTTTGTCACAATACCATGAGTCTTCTGGAACAACAGGTACTCCAGTATCAGTATGGTATAACGAAAAAGATCTTGATGAAATTACGAGCGGTATCGCAACATGTGGTGCTTCTTTTAACGAAAGTGATATTGTTCTAATCCGATTTCCTTATGCACTTTCAACGATTTCACACTTTGTTCATCGTGCCGTGCAAAGGCAAGGTGGTTGTGTTGTACCTGCTGATAGTCGAACAACAATTACACCAATGTCAAAAGTCATTGATTTAGTAAAAAGGTTAAATGTAACGGTACTAGCATGTATTTCTTTACAAGCAATCATGCTTGCTGAGGTAGCAGAAATGCTTGGACTAAATCCGAAAAAGGATTTCCCTTCATTGAGAGCTATTTGTACTGCTGGTGAACCATTAACACCGTTTCGAAGAAAATTAATAGAGGAAATATGGGGTGTACCTGTTTTTGATAATTATGGAATGACAGAAGTAGGTACAACAATGGTTGATTGCTCATCACAACAATTACATGTATTTGAAGATTATTTTCATGTCGAAGTTCTCGCAGATGATTTAAAAACAGAGGTAAAAGCTGGTGAAATTGGAAATTTAGTCTTAACAACTCTTCGCAAACGGGCAACACCGATGATCCGATATGTAACTGGAGATCTAGTGCAAGTAGTAGAACATCCTTGTTCCTGCGGTAGAAATCGTTCTTTTATTATTAGAGGCAGAAAAGAAAATCTAATTACAATTGATAGTATGTCTTTTGATATGCATGAATTAGAGAAAATGATCACAATTTTACCAGCAAGGCGTTTTTGGTCAGCGGGTAAAATCAACTCTCATCTCTATATTTTTATCGAAAAAGAATCAAAAGATGATCGGATCTTAAGCAGTTATATTGATCAACTGAATGAAAAATACAGAGTTGCCATTTCTATTATTCTCTTAGATAAAGGAACATTATATGACAGATCAGATGATTTATCTTTTGGCATGAAAGCAAAGCCACACTACTTTTTAACAACTCAAGAAACAGAAAATTTATTAAAAATGAGCAGATTGGAAGGAGCTAATTAATATGCAACAAAAAGCTAGGCAAGTTTGGTATGACGGTAGAGGAGTTTCAGTTGAGAATATGGATGTTTGGGAGTTAATTAATCATTCTCCTATTGATAAGGTATTGGTTTCACTTCAACAACGTCAAGATGGATATTTTCCTCAAAAAATGACATTCATTACAGAAGTTAGCAGCAGTGAAGAATTAGAGCAAGTACCAGCAGAAGATGTCATTTTTTCTGATAGCCAAGAAGTATTAGCAGATGCGAAAAAACGTGGTCATCAAACATGTATTTTCTACTCAGTTGATAATCGTGAAATGTTAGAACGTTGTTCAAGAGAAGCAAGTGAATATGATTTTGCTGCAGTAGATTTTGATTTACCAACAAACATTCCACTTGAATTAATTATTGCTAGATTAGAAGAAAGTAACACCGTATTATTACGTGCTGTTAACACGGCAATTGATACAGAAATTGCATATGGAACGCTTGAAAAGGGTAGTGACGGTGTTTTATTCGCGACAACAAATGTTGATGAAGTAAAACGATTAACTGCATTTATGTCAAAACAATCGTTACCGAAATTAGACTTACATCCAATGGTTGTTACGGATGTTGTGCATGCTGGTATGGGTGTTCGTGCTTGTATCGATACAACTGGTATCATGACACAAGATGAAGGAATGATTATTGGTTCTACTTCAGGTGGAGGGGTATTTGTTTGCTCTGAAACACATTATTTACCATATATGAACTTAAGACCATTTCGTGTTAATGCAGGTGCAGTTCATTCTTATGTATGGCAGCCTGAAGATGCAGCGGAGTATTTAAGTGATCTTAAAGCTGGAGATAAAGTTCTTTGTGTGAATACAAAAGGTGAAACACGCGTATTAACAGTTGGTCGTATTAAAACTGAAGTTCGTCCAATGTTGTTAATCAAAGGGAAAGTAGGAGAGCGTGAACTGAATGTTGTTGTACAGGATGACTGGCACATCCGTATTATGAGTGCAGACGGCAAGCCTCGTAATGCTTCAACAATTAAGCCAGGTGATGAATTATTGTCTTATATTTGTGAGCCAGGACGTCACGTTGGAGTAAAAGTTAGCGAAACAATTATTGAAAGATAGAAAAATTGGAGGAATTTGTATGTCCGGTAAAGAAATTCGCCTGAAAAAATTATATCATCATTCCGATAAGTTACTAATTGTTCCGATGGATCATGGTATTACGATAGGTCCTGTAACTGGTTTAACGGAAATCAATTCAACAGTGAATGCCGTATTTGACGGAGGAGCGGATGCTGTTGTTGTGCATAAAGGACTTGTTCGCTATTTAACAGATGCATTAGGCTCCAATAAAGGTGAACTAATTATTCATTTATCTGCTTCAACTGCGTTAGCTCCAGAATCTCAAAGTATGCGAAAAGAGCTTGTATCCTCTGTAGAGCACTCGATTCGTTTAGGGGCTACTGCAATTTCAACTCATGTGAATCTTGGATCTCAATTTGAGGCGGAACAGATCAAGGATGTGGGTTTAATCGCTGAAGAATGTGACAAATGGGGAATGCCACTGCTAGCGATGATGTATGTACGTGACGGTTCAAAAGCGCATGAATTTGATCCTGAACGTATTCGTCATGCTGCCCGTGTAGCAGAAGAGCTCGGGGCAGACATTGTAAAAGTAAATTACAGTGGTTCACCGGAAACCTTCAGGCAGGTTGTTTCTGGTGTGAAAATCCCTGTTCTTATTGCAGGGGGAGAGAGATTAGGTTCAAATGATGATTTATTGACAATGATCGACGATGCTGTAAGTGCTGGTGCAAATGGAATTTCAATTGGGCGAAATATTTTCCAAGATGAAAATCCTGAGAAGCTGTGTGCAAACATTCGCTCAATTTTAAATCAATCATGAGGTGAGATATGGATAATCAAAAAATGAATGAAGCCATTGGAAGTTTATCATCTAAAATTGCTGATTTAAAAAAAGAAGGAGCAAGTGGCCAAGAGATCCAAGCTGCCGTATTTGAAATGCTACAAGGATTAGGCCTAAACATTCCACTTGATAAAATTACTCAAAATATGAATGGTGGCAATAAGAACAATGAATAAACATGAAGTAAAAGAAGTTGTTCAAGAGTTTAAGCAACAAATTAATGCTGCTCTTGAAGGGGAAAACCAGTCAGAAGACATTAAAGCTGCTGTCTATGAAATGCTAAAAGCTCTAAACGTTCAATTACCATAGAAATATGAATGTTTGTCAATAAAATCATCACATTCCTGAGGTTGGCTGTTTTATATGCCAGCCTCTTTTTCATTTTTGTTATAAAACGTTATTGAATAATTCCGGTAATCCTCATAATTTTGTGAAAGTTTAATGAATGATTTTCAAGATCTTAGCCAAACTATAGTGGTGGAAAAATTAAACTAGATTAAATTGGAGGAAGACATGATGCTAAAAAAACTAGTACTTGCAACTTTTGTTTTTTTATTAGCGATGCCGGCCGTGTCACATGGACAAATTAAAACATTTAAAGAACCACCATTTGAATTTTACAAAGTTTCTCCTGGCGATACTTTTTGGTACATAGCTCAAAGATATGGCTTAGATTATAAAAAACTAATGGAACTAAATCCAAATGTTGAGCCAAGAAACATGCATGTTGGTGAAGTTATTCGCTTAAAACCGTCTGCAGGAAGCGTAAGTAACTTCCAAGATCAAGTTGTCCAACTGGTAAATCAGGAGCGAGCTAAAGCTGGTTTAAAGCCATTAACACATCGAGCTGATGTGAAAAATGTAGCTCAAAAGAAAGCAGAAGATATGATTAATTCTAATTATTTCTCTCACACAAGTCCTAACTATGGATCACCTTTTGATATGTTAAAAACATTTGGCATTAGTTATTCATATGCTGGAGAAAACATAGCAAAAGGTCAAAAAACACCTCAGGAAGTAATGAATGCATGGATGAATTCTTCAGGACATCGAGCAAATATTTTAAAACCTGAATTTGATGCAATAGGTGTTGGCTTCTATCACGGAGCATGGGTACAAATGTTTATTAAAGGAAGATAAGGTAGAAAAACAGGGTCACTTTATAAATGATTCTGTTTTGAAGTACAAAATACGAATGAATATTGCTTTCGTGAAAAATTTAGCAAAGAAAAATGCTTGGAGACATATATGCTCCAAGCATTTTTTTAACCAAGATAAGCACTAGGTTAAGCGATTTCCAAACCCTCAAGAATGACCAGTAAATAAAATAAACGGAGAAATTTCTCTTAATGAGGAAAAAGCACGTAAAATAGAATAAATAGACGGAAAGATTCCGCCTATTTATGCGAAAAAGATGAAAATGGACCATTTTACGTTGCTTAAAAGCGGAAAAATTCCACTTATATCCACAAAACGAGTTCTATCTTTCAAAATAACTGGAAAAACTCCGCTTATTTAACGATCCGGTTACTCAAGAAAGTCTGCTTTTTATTGCTCAGAAGACCTTATCACCCACACCCTGGCAGTTAACGATCATTTTTAAGCACTTACGTTACTTTATTTACCCTGTTTTTTTGAATTATTTATTTTCTTTATCAAATACGTCTCTACCTACTGCTCCAACAGATTCATCTGTATTTGTTCTAGAATTAATTTCTTCATCGTTTTTATAAATACCATGTGATGGTTGTGTAGATCCTAAGTATTTTGCCTTATGTTTTGCTTCAGTTTTGATAAATTCATCAAAGTTTTCATTAACCATCATATCAACTCCCTTTTAGTTTTTGTTTCTTCTTTAGATTAACCATATGTACCTTTTTCATGACAATTTTTCAGGAATAGAAAGGGCACCATCGAAATGGTGCCCTATCCCCATCTATATTCAATTAAAATTGTTTACGTGTTTCGCCGCCTAGGTGTTGTTCAGCAAATGATACTAAGCGTTTTGTGATTTCTCCACCAACAGATCCATTTGCACGAGATGTTGTTTCGCCACCAAGATCTACACCGAATTCGTTTGCGATTTCGTATTTCATTTGGTCGATCGCTTGAGAAGCACCAGGTACTACTAATTGGTTAGAATTGTTGTTACTGTTGCTTGCCATGATAATCCATCTCCTTTTATAAATGTATTGTTTGGTGGGTTAGGTTGGAATTGCACCAATCCATTAACCATCTAGGTTAACCCCTGATAAATGAAGAAGATGTACTGCTTTGTTGCCTTGCTGTATCGTTGTTGATATTTAATATTGCACGATAAACAATATTTATTCTTTTTTATTGAAAGAAATTTTTTCCAATCCTGATGGGTAACAAATTAAGAATGTGGAATAATACGACAAGACGGCTATAAATAGGAGGGAATACAGTGCCAACTGTTCAATTGAATGAGAATAAAATAATTGCGTATGATGATTTTGGACAAGGAACACCGGTCCTTTTTATACATCCACCTGGGATGGGGCGGCATGTGTTCTATTACCAAAGGAAACTTAGTGAAAAAATGAGAATCATTGCTCCTGACTTATCAGGGCATGGAGATAGCTCACGGATAAAATCAAGTGAAGTTTCAATTCGTCATTATAGTGAAGAGCTTATCGAACTATTAAATAAGCTGAATCTTGAAGAGGTTGTTATTTGTGGTTATTCTGCCGGTGGAGTAATTGCACAAAATTTATGTATATCATATCCAAATCGGGTAAGTGGACTTATTTTATTTGGTGGATATCCAGCAGTTATAAATACAGCATTTCAGTGGGAACACAAGGCAGGCATGTACATGGTTAAACACCATCAAAAACTTTTAGGTCAATTGTTAGCTGTAAGTCATACAAAAAACAAAAAATTGAGGGAATTGCTTATTCAGCATATGGAGAAATGTCAACCTGGTGCTTGGTATAAATACTATCAAGTTGTATTAAGGAGCAATTTAATAAATGATATTCATAAAATTAACGTTCCTATTCTTTTGATGTATGGAACGAGGTCTGATTTAATTAATAAATATTTATCTTATTTTAAAAAAAGAACGAATAACCTTAGAGTTGTTTTTTTTAAACGAACAAACCATCAAGTGCCAACGAAAAGATGGAAATCTGCAAATAGAGAGATTTCATCATTTATTGCCACACTGAACAAAAATAAGTAATATTTGGTCTTGATTAAGAAAATTTACTTTTTTAGCAGGAATCGACTAATAAATGATTAATTATTTAGATAAAGATGTATGAACAAGTTGTGTTATTATATCTTTATGGGAAAACAATAAAGTGTATTAAGGGAGAGAGAAAGATGAATATAACTAAAAATACTTTTGGGGAGCTTAATAGCGAAAACGTATACAGCTATTCTCTAGAAAATGATCATGGCATGAAAGTGACATGTATAACATTAGGCTGTATTATTACTGATATCATTGTACCTGATAAAAATGGAAACTATGAAAACGTTGTCTTAGGTTTTGATGATATTGACAGCTATTTAAATGATTCACCATATTTTGGAACAATCGTTGGTCGTGTTGCTGGTAGAATCGGCAATGCTGAATTTGAGTTAGATGGTAAACAATATTCGTTACCGAAAAATGAAAATAATAACCATCTACATGGTGGACCAGAGGCATTTGACAGAAAACTGTGGGCTGCAAATGAATTTCAGCATGACGGAGAAGTTGGAGTTGAGTTTTCTTATTGTAGTCCAGATGGTGAAAATGGATACCCTGGAAACTTGACCGTACATGTAACGTACGTCCTAACAAATAATAATGAGATGAAGATTTCATACAGTGCTACATCAGACAAGAAGACTTTAGTTAACCTCACAAATCATACATATTTCAATTTAAGTGGAAATCTAAAAGATGATATCTTATCACATAAACTGCAACTAAAGAGCAATCAATTTCTTGAACTAGGTGAAAACTTACTACCAACAGGCGAATTTCTTGAAGTGGATAACACTCCATTTGACTTCAGAAATAGTAAAGCTATAAAAGAAGCGATTGCGGGAAATCATCAACAAATACAAATAGCGGGCAAAGGTGTGGATCATCCATTTTTATTAAACGATCATCATAATGAAGAAATCACTTTAGTTGAAGAACAGAGTGGGAGAAAATTAACAGTGGAAACTGATGAACAAAGTGTTGTTATATATACAAGTAATATGATGGACGATTCCTTTGAAATAAGAGGAACTCAAGCAAGAAAATATCTAGGTATTTGCTTAGAAACACAAGGGCTGCCTGATTCTATAAACTTCCCGCATTTTTCTCCGTGCGTCTTAGATGTTAATGAGGAGTACAAAACGTCTACAACGTATTCTTTTTCAGTACTATAATGATTAACAAGAAGAAGACCGNNCGGTCTTCTTCTTGTTAATCGCCATAAGGATATGGAACATGTATGCTGTCAATTGTACCGGGTTCATCTTGAATCGTATTTAATGATTCCACATATTCTTTTAACTCTTTTTTCATTTCATCTGGTGCACCCTCTTTTAAGTGCCAATTTCCAGGTTCATCTACAAAAAATTCACTCTTTACAAAACTAGGATACTTTTTTGACATGATTTCCCTCCATAAATCGATTCACATGATTATTTTTTCCTTTTTGGGTGATGACAACTCATAATTTTGAAAAATGATCTTGAGTTTCCATTTCTTTAAATGGAATATTTTCACTAGCTACTAAGCAAACTATGATATATGACAATTTGTGAAGGGACAGATACGATGATTTTTTACGCATGTGTAAAATATGATGAACATCATCCAGATACTTATAAAGGGATTGAAGTAACAACACTTGGTTCGAGTGATGTTATTGCTAACTTTGAATCTTATGACCCACTTCAGGATTACCATAACTTTGTTAGTTGGTCAGAAGGTGTAGGGCAGGATAACGTTGGATTTTGTGATAGCTTGAAGCATTTTGCAAAGGACTATGAAAGTGTTTCAGATGACGCCTCACAGGAAATGATGAGTATGATATATGGCGAACATTCAGACTGTGAGAATGGAGTAAATTACTATTAAAAAACTGATTTCATGTAAGGTGTTACCCCTACATGAAATCAGTTTTTTTGTTATTTATTTAGCGTTGTTTCTTTCTGTTTTCTTTCAGTATCCGCTGTTTTTTTTGGAATGGTGTGTGTTTTGGTAAAGAATTGATTAATAAATCCTGTTACACTGCGGTAATTTTCTTCAATCTTGTCAATAACATAACTAATTCGTTCGAATAGTGTTGCTTTTAAACTATCTACTTCACGTGAAGTCTTTAGACTGATTGCTTCTTGCTGTTCAAGTTTTTGTAGTATCGTTTTGTGGAATGCTTCCTGAATTTCAACTGTTTTTAAAATTTGTTCGTTAATCTCATTTTGTTCAGCCAATTTATTATTAAGGTTATCATGGTTTTCACTAAATTTCTCCAGTCTAATTGATAAGTTTTGAACCGCGGTATCCTGAATGGTTAATTGATCAACAATTGCTTGATTAAGCAGACCTTCATCTTCATACTTTTTTAACAACTCTTGATTAAACATTTCGATTGATTCAAATCTTTCCAGTAAAACTTTATAGGCTTCCTCCTGCTTATGGATGTTATCAAGCAGTGGAGTTGTTCTTTCTTCCTGATTTTCTATTTTTTTTGATAATTGGTCAAAATGTTGCTGTTGCTCAGCCTTTGTTTCAAGAACAAGTGTATTTACTTGTGTTGAAGCATTTCTCAATTGTGAATTTATGTTTTGTTGAGTTTGAATAAATTCGTGTAAATAGTTTCTGCGATAAGAGTCTTGGTTTGATGTAGCCTTAACTTCTGCTGAATGTTTATATAGTAAAGGATGTTGATCGTTTTTTATATAAACCAAAAAACTCACTCCTTTCTGTCAGTCTAATAGATGATGTTAACATCATATGCCGGTACCCAGCTTTATGATCTATATACTTTAAACTTTTTCGTTAAGTTGACTGCGTGTATGCTTGTGAGAGCTTCTTATTTACCTAAAAATAAAAAAATAGGAAAATTTTCAAAAAAGTAGGGAATAGTAAAATAGAAATCAGAGTAAAAGGTGGGGTAAAAAATGAGTATGGAATGGTTTGATCGAGTTAGTAGTGAATTACAGGACCATTTGGAGTCGATTTGTGAAAAATATGACCAAGAAGGACATATGTCAATTGATCGCGGAGCAAAGCATCCTAGAATTGAATTTTTCGTAGAAACAGAGGATGAAGATCGTGATTATTTCTGTACGTTGTTTTTTGATCCTCACAACGAAGAATTTTATATTGAAACGTTCGATCTTGAGTACGAGCAAACATCTAGAGCAATATTAGGAGATATTGAAGATATTGTAGATGCTGTGCATGAAAGCTTCCATCTTTATATGAATGATGATGACTTCGATGATGTTGTATACTTAGATGACGAATATGAAGATGATGAATATGAAGATGATGAGGATTCAGACATATTCGAAGAAATTGATGTTGAGTGGGAAACACCAGAAGTTACAGCCTTTATGTATGAAGATGAAGTGGAAGTTACTTATCAATTTGGAGTTGTCCAGGAAACTGGTGATGGAGTTCTTCGTCGAATAAACCGTATTAAAACTGACGATGATGATATGATAAAAGATGAAACTAATTTTATCTTTAGTAAAGAAGAAGCAAGTACAATTATTGCGATGATAGCAAGTCATATGGACTCGTTATCGGAGTTTGATTTGGAATAAATACAGCGAAACTCCCCTTTAAAAGGGGGGTATTTTTGATTGGAAAAATGTCTCTTTAAGATTCTATCTTTTTGTTAAGTAGTCAATAAAAACATCCCGAATAGTTTCACCAGTAAAAATAACTTCTCCTGCTTTAAAAGCTGAAAAACCATCCCCTCCATAAGCAAGGTAATCACTTGTTACAACAGTATATATTTTATCTGGTTCTATATCTTCTCCTAGAGAATCTTTTAGCTCAATTATTTTATTATTTATGTGAGTCTTTTGATAACTAATACCATTAGATTGTAAGAGATTCTCTTTTTCGTAAGTCCATTGTTGATTTAGTATGTTTATCATTTGTTGTCCAGTTACTTGCATTTTTACTAATTTGTGATTAAAAGGTAATGATCTATAAATATCTTCAAGTGTAATATTTCCTTTATTTAATGAAAACCTAATACCTCCGTGATGCAGAAATGCAATGTCACTATTTGTTTTTTCTAGCATCGCCGAAACAATCATGCTCCCAAGTGCTGATTGTCCTTTTGAATTCTTTTTTCTAGAAAGATCACGAGGGATAGATGAAATGATTTCTTTTGTTTGTCTAGAAAGCTTTTTCTCGTAATGAGTCAACATGTTTACTACCGTCTGGTCTGGGTTAATAAGAGAATGGAAGGTTAAATGAATGTCAGCTTCTTTGTTAACAATCTGACCGTTATCTACAGTATATAAAGA
>NZ_NUMC01000139.1:0-962 GCF_002577655.1 Bacillus sp. AFS040349
CACTACACTACATTTAAAAAATAATAAAGTCGTTTAATACTCGAAATGCGTAATAACATTTATTAATATTACTCGCTCAACCCAAACCTAAAAAGCCTGGTCTGCTTGAACCACTATAACCTATATTCTTTTTCGCCCATTTCCGAAATGCATTAATATTACATCTTTTGTAAGGTATTATTTGTTGAGGGTACATTCCTATTTTCGGATTTGATATATAGTGCACTTTCCCTTTTTCACAGTATATAACCCATCTTATATCTATCCCATTTGAGTAAATACTGCCTTGTTCGAATTCATTAGTTTTATCTATGAGTTTCTTTTTTAATCGTTTTTTCATTATTCGCCCCCCAAATGCACAGTATATGTCTGTATTCCATCATCGCAATGTGACATTATTTCTTCAAGTTACTTTAAAACATTATTAACAAAAGGGTGGGTTTCAAAAGTTCCGTAATAATAGGATTCTAACGTAAAAGGTAATGACCTATTTTCTTCATCAATTAAGTATTTAATTGCTTCATCCCATGTAAGATCCTCATAATCTTCATGACTAACAAGTGGCTTCCACTCTCTACATACTCTGAATTGATATTTGTCTGTTTGTTCTCTTTTTATTGTCAGGTTTTCTCCTTTAATTACAAGTTTATCATCATATAGATATCCTATATGGAACTTGTCACTATTCCCTATCTTCTCTGCTTCCTCTTTTGTTTTAGCAGATGAATGAACCAATATTTCCATTTCAAAATTGCCATCATGTAAACCGACTGTAGTAAAATATTTACTCACAAATCCCTCTCCTTTTTGTCACTCTAATGAGTCTTCAAAAAATAATACCTGAAAAGGTCGAGCTAGTGACTGATGATTATGAGTGGGAGTAATGTTCTCCCGTTCTATACCCTTTTGAACTAAACCAGCTAATAGAAGCCCTTCTGTTCTTCAACAATCTGGCCATTATC